>JBFGFG010000064.1:0-10329 GCA_041579655.1 Nitriliruptoraceae bacterium | reverse complement strand
TTCGACGTCGTGACCACGGAGCGTGCTCGCCGCTTCCACCACCTCGAGCTTGGCGGCACCGGCACCGTCGAGGAGGAGGAGATCCTCTCGCGCACGGTCGAGTCCGTCACCTGCCGCTGGTGTGGGCGTGCGGACGCGATCGTGGTCGAACCGATCGACGGTCTCGACGAACCGGCTGACCCGACGACCACAGAGGGCTAGGGTGGTCGCGGACGGTGGTCGGAGGACCCGGGTGGACGAAGAAGCGCAGGACGCCGTACGTCGTCACCCGAGCGGATCGGGTGACCGTTCAGGCACGCCCACCGAGCGTGGACGTCGCGAGGCGATCGGCGTGGACCTCTCCGGTCTCGTCCAGCGCGAGGACTTCACGCCCGTGGTCGAGTACCTGACCGCGATCCAGACGATGCGTGGCGACGGCGGCAGCCTGCTGTTCGTGCGGGGCGACGACCTCGACGCGATGGCCGAGCAGGACGGACGCCCGGTGCCCGAGTTCCTCGACCGGCTCGACCAGCTCGGCGTCGTGGTCTCCAGCAACTGACCGTGGCCGGCGACGCCGCCCGCCCGACGCGCGAGCAGCTGCTCGCGCTGCCGACCGACGACTGGTCGGTGCTGCTGGCGACGGCGCTGCCGATCGTGCGCGGGCTGCCCGACCGCGATCGCGACGCGCTGGTGAAGCGGCTGGTCGCCGTGCCGCTGGGTCGTCTGGTGTCCGGGCGGGCGCGCGAGGACCTCACCGGCGTGCTGCTGCGTCCGACCGTGTGGCCGCTGGTGGCGGCAGCGCTCGGGGACGGCCCGCGCCCGTGGGTGACGGTGGGCGACCCGGTCGAGCAGGCGCAGCTGCAGACCCGCGCCGAGGAGCTCGCAGCGGAGCTGCGTGCCGCGCGCTCCCGGATCGACGAGCTCGAGCGTCGCGAGAGCACCGCCCGCGAGCGCCTCGTGGCCGTGCGGGAAGAGCGAGACGCCGCGCAGCGCTCGGCCCAGGGCGCGACCGTGCGTGCGGAGCTGGCCGAACGGCAGCGCACCGAGGCCGCCGACGCGGTCGCCGCGTCGAGCGCCGAGCTCGAGACGCTGCGTCGTGCGGTCGCGGACGCTGACGCGGAGCGACGTCGGGCGGTCGAGCGCGAGCAGCGTCGTCGCGACGCCGACGACGGCAGGCTGCGCGAGGAGCTCACCGCCGCGCGGCGGATGATCGAGGAGCTGCGCACCGCGCTGGCGGCCGCCCAACGCAGGCCCGCAGCGACGGCGTCAGCGGCAGTCGCGCTGCCGGCAGCGGAGCCGGTGACGGGCCGCGGGACCGTCGGTCGTCCCAGCCGGCTGCCCGACGGCATGGTGCCGGGCACCAAGGAGGCGGCCGAGTGGCTGGTCACCGACCCGCGCGAGCTGCTGGTGGACGGTTACAACGTCACCCTGACGAACCGTCCGCACCTGAGCCTGCAGGACCAGCGTCGCTGGCTCGAGGCCGGCGTGGCCGCGCTGGTGCAGCGTCGGCACGTGCGGGCGACGATCGTGTGGGACGCCGCGATGGGGGTGGGCAGCACGACCAGCCCGCGCCGAGGGGTGCAGGTGCGGTACACAACCGCGGAGATGACCGCGGACGACGAGCTCGACCTGCACGTGCGCAGCATGCTGGACCCGGACCAACCGTGCGTCGTCGTCACCGACGACGTGGGGCTCCGTGACCGGCTGCGGCCGCACGGTGTCGACCTGCTCGACAGCCGCTCCTTCACCTGGTTGCTGTGAGACCACCCGGTCTCGCCCCCGGTTCCGCAACGACCTCCCACCACTGCCGCGCCCACCTCCGACGGAGAGCACCGTGATCGAGCTGCGAGTCATCGCCGTGGGCAAGGGCTCGCTGCTGCTCGGTGGGGCCACCTCGGTGGAGGCCCGCTACCGCGTGCCGCTCACCGACGCGGTCCGCCGGGCGATCGTGGCGCAGGACGCGGCCGAGGAGCGCGACCTCGCAGCGCAGCCGCTGCTCGGTCCTGCCCAGGTCCAGGCGCGGCTGCGTGCCGGGATGAGCACCGCGGAGGTCGCGCGCGAGGCGCGGGCCGACATCGCGTGGGTCGAGCGCTGGGAGGGGCCGGTGCAGGCGGAGCGCGACCAGGTCATCCGGGGCGCGCTGGCCGCCACCGTCGCTGACGGCAACCGCACCACGAGCGACTCCCTCGAGCAGCTCGTGCGAGCGTGGCTGCCGACCGGTGCCGACGCGTCGGCCGTCGAGTGGTCCACGGCGCGACGACGTGACGGCCGTTGGCGCGTCTCGATGCGGTTCGTGCTGCGGGGCAAGCCGCTCACGGCCACGTGGCTGTGGGACACCCACGCCAAGCGCGCCACGCCTGCCTCGGCCCGGGCACGCAGCATCTGCGGGGTCACGACGGGCCCGACGGCCTGACCCGGCTGCTGCTGAGGTCGCTCGGTACCGTCCGCGTGGTGCGCGCCTCCTCCCTGCGGTCGATCCTCGCCGTCGTCCTGACGATGGCCGCCACCGCATGCTCGCCCGCGGCGCCCGCACCGGCGTCCAGCGAGGCCGGGCGGGTGAACGACGCGATGACGACCGTCGCCGCCGAGCGCGTCGAGGTCGAGGGCATCGTGACGCGGATGGTCGAGGCTGCCGGCCGCGTCGAGCCGCTGGCCAGCGAGCTGCGCAGCCCGGCTGCCGTGGACGCAGCGCTGGAGCGCGTCCCGTCGACGCTCGCCGCGTTCGACCAGCTCTCTCCGGCTGCCGCGGCCGCTGCCGTGGACGAGCTCGAGCTGGCCATCGGCCGGGCCGCGGGCATCGTGGACGCCGCGATCGCCGTCGAGGCCGAGGGGTCGTGGGAGCGCGAGTTCCTCGGGGCGCAACGCTCGGTGCTCGACGCGCTCGCCGGCTGGTCGGCCACGAACGCGACCGTCGTCGCCGAGCTCGACAGCCGCTGGGCGACGTGGGACGAGCTCGTGCGTGAGGCGGCCGTGCTGGACGAGAACCGCTGGCGCTACCGCACCACCGAGGAGGCCGCCGGCACCTGGGAGGTCGAGAACGGCGGCCGGGTCGCAGGCGTGCGCGAGGCCAGCGCCGTGCTGCCCAGCGCCGTGGAGCTGCTGGCGAGCGCCGCGGCGAAGGTGGGTGCGGCGGACGACCGCGCGGCCGAGGTGTTCCGGGCCCGACCCGCGTCATGAACGGTCCGCGGGTGACGTGGGCCCTGGCAGGAGCCGCAGCCGTCGCCGGGCTGCTCGCCACCTTCGTGCGACCGACGGCCCCCGCGCTGCCTGCGCCCTCGGCCACGGCCACGGCGCTGAGCAGCTTCGACCCCGACACGCTCGCCCGCGTCGCCGCCTGGACCGGTCCGATCCGGGTCGCGTACCTGCTCGGTCTCGTGGTGGCGCTGGGGGTGCCGTGGGCGCTGGTGCTCAGCGTCCGGGGGCGCGCGCTGGTGGAGCGGCTCGGTGGGCGGCGACTCGCGACGGTGCGTGGTGCGCTGGTGCCCGTGCTGCTCGCCGGCGTGCTCGCCGCGCCGCTGCGCTGGTGGATCGGCTGGCTGCACGCCGGTCGGTTCGGGTTCCGTGCGGGCACGCCGCTGCGGTTCGTGCTGGAGGCTGCGGGCGGGGTGCTGCTGCAGTCGGCGCTGGCCGCCGGTGCAGCCGTGGCCGGCCTGTGGCTGCTGCGCCGACGTCCTCGGGACTGGGTCGCCGTGGGCACGCTCGTGGGCACGCTCGCGACCGCGGTGCTGGTGCTGGTGCAGCCGCTGGTGGTGACCCGCGTGCTGTACGACCCCGTCCCGCTGCGCGACCCGGCCGTCACGGCCGCCGTCGCCCCGGTGCTGGCTCGCTCGACCCTGCCCGAGCTCGAGCTCGCGGTCGGGGCGGCGTCGCGCCGCACCACCCGGGTGAACGCGTACGTCAACGGCATCGGGCCGACCCAGCAGGTCGTGCTGTGGGACACGCTGCTCGAGCTGCCGGTCGAGCGCGTCGTGGCGGTGGTGGGCCACGAGGTGGCGCACGCGGAGCACGACGACCTCACCCGCGGCGTGCTCGCCAGCGCCACCGGCATCCTCCCGGCGCTGCTGCTGGTCGAGCTGCTCCGCCGGCGGGCTGGCCCGCGTGTCGGCCACTTCACCGGGGCCCGGGCGGGCGCGCTGGCGGTCGCGGTCGTGGTGACGCTGCAGCTGCTGGGTCAGCCCGTGGTGGCGTGGCAGTCGCGGCGCATCGAGGCCGCGGCGGACGCGCGCACCCTCGAGCTGGTGCGCGAGCCTGCAGGTTTCGTGGCGCTCAGCCGCGGCTTCGTGCTCGACGACCTCGCGGACCCCGACCCGCCCGCGTGGGTGCGGCTGCTCGGCGGGAGCCACCCCACGCCAACCCAGCGCATCCGTGCCGCGGTCGCGTTCGCCGAGGCCGAGGGGCTCGACCCCACGCCAGAGGACGGTTCCTGATGCGCACGCTGTGGGTGACCAACGACCTGCCGCCGCGTGCGGGAGGCATCGAGCAGTTCCTCGGCAACCTGCTGGAGCGCATCGACCCAGAGCATGCGCTGGTGATCGGCCCGGCCAACGACGAGGCCGCCGAGCACGACGCCGGGGTGCCGTGGGCGACGCAGCGGCTCACGGGCGCGGTGCTGCCGACCCCGGGCACGCTGCGCGCCGTGCGGGCGGCCGCGGCGGCGCACCGACCCGACGTCGTGGTGCTGGGGGCGTCGTGGCCGCTGGGGCACCTCGCCAAGGCGCTGGTGCGCGACCCCGGCGTGCCGGTGGTCGCGATCGGGCACGGGCTCGAGGCGGGGCTGGTCACGGCCGGGTTGGGGCGGCTCCCGGGCAGCACCACACGGCACCTGACCGCGCTCACCGCGATCAGCAGCTTCACCGAGGAGCGCGTCAGCCGCCACGCCCGGTGTCCGGTGGTGCGCGTCCCCCCGGGCGTCGACGTCGGGCGCTTCACCCCGCAGGTCGACGGCGCCGCGCTGCGTGCGGCCTGGGGAGTCCCACCCGATGCGCTGCTGGTGGGGTGCGTGAGCCGGCTCGTGCCGCGCAAGGGGCAGGACGTGCTGCTGGAGGCGTGGCCGCGCGTCGCCGCCGACCACCCGGACGCCTGGCTCGCGCTGGTGGGTGAGGGGCCGTCCGGGGACGAGCTGGTCGCAACGGCGGCCGGCCTCGAGCGGGTCGTGCTGCCCGGCCGCGTGCCGTGGGAGCAGCTGCCGGCCGCCCACGCGGCGCTGGACGTGTTCGCGATGCCGTGCCGCACCCGGATGCTCGGGCTGGACGTGGAGGGGCTCGGCATCGTCTACCTCGAGGCGCAGGCCAGCGGCGTGCCGGTCGTGGCGGGGCGCTCGGGCGGCGCGCCGGAGACCATCCTCGACGAGCAGACCGGGACGGTGGTGGACGGCGAGGACGTCACGGCCGTCGCTGCCGCCGTCGGACGGCTGCTCGACGACGCACAGCTGCGGTCCCGATGGGGCGAGGCAGGTCGCGCGCACGCGGTGTCGAGCTGGGGCTGGGAGGCCATCGCGACCCGCTTCCGCGACGTGCTCGAGGATGCCGTCCGGCGGGGTCCGGCGGGGTCGAGCCGATAGCGTCCCGCGCACAGCCGGCACGAACAGGAACACCGATGCATGCACCCGTGATCGCAGGAGCAGAGGCCTGGGAGGCCGCCGGCGAGGGCGTCCGGGCAGCGGTCGGGGTGATCGTGGTGCACGGCTTCACCGGCAGCCCGATCTCGACGCGCCCGATGGGGGAGCGGCTGCACGCGGACGGCTACACCGTCAGCGTCCCGCGGCTGCCCGGGCACGGCACCTCGGCGAAGGACATGGGCCGCACGCGCTACGCGGACTGGCTCGCTGAGGTGGAGCGCCAGCTCGACATG
Organism: Nitriliruptoraceae bacterium; assembly: GCA_041579655.1. Lineage (GTDB taxonomy): Bacteria > Actinomycetota > Nitriliruptoria > Nitriliruptorales > Nitriliruptoraceae > JBFGFG01. The sequence continues at coordinate 4,500 of JBFGFG010000064.1, read as the reverse complement.
ATGTCGGGCCGCTGCGACCAGGTCGTGCTCGTCGGGCTCTCGATGGGCGGCACGCTCAGCCTCGACGTGGGCAGCCGTCGCGACGTGGCCGGGGTGGTGTCCATCAACGCCCAGATCCTCGACCGCGAGGGGCTGCTGGTGAAGCTCGCGCCCGTGCTGCAGCACCTGACGCCGATGGTCCCGGCGAAGCTCGCGGGTCTGACCGAGGACGACATCGCCAAGCCAGGCGTCAGCGAGCACGCCTACGCCACCGTGCCCACGAAGTCGGGCTACTCGATGGCGCGGGCGCTGCCCCGGATCCGGGCGCAGATCGCCGAGATGAGCGCACCGGTGCTGGTGGCGTGGTCGCCGCAGGACCACTCGGTCCCGCCGAGCAACTCCAAGGCGCTGCTGGAGCTGATCGGCTCGCCGGACGTGCGCCAGCTGGTGCTCGAGCAGAGCTACCACGTGGCGACGCTCGATCTCGACCAGCAGCTGCTGGAGGACACCGTGAGCGCGTTCATCGCGGAGGTGACCGGTGTCTGACCGTCGCACCCTGACCCCCGCGCTGCTGACGAGCGCGGCGGTCGCGCTAACGGTCGCGCTCGTCGTGCCCACCGCCGGCGCGGCGTCCGCCACGAGCGCACCGACGCCCGACGACAGCGTCCAGGTGCTGCTGGTGTCGATCGACGCCCTGCACCCCCACGAGCTCGACGAGCTCGGCGACGACGGCAGCCCGCTGGCGCCGAACCTGCGTGCCCTGCGCGACGGTGGCACCTGGTGGACCGAGGCGCGCTCCGTGATGGCCTCCGAGACGCTGCCCAACCACGTGGCGATGGGCACCGGCACCTACCCGGAGGTGAACGGCATCCCGGGCAACGACGGTCGTCTCAACCCCGGTGACACCGAGCTGGCCGACCCGGACCTCGGCGTGCGGGAGGCGCGGACCGCGGTCTCCACCGTCGCTGCCATCGAGGAGCAGTGCAGCGACCTGCGCACCGTGACCGTGCTCAGTAAGGAGTACGTGTGGCGGACGTTCGCCGACGAGGCGGACGAGGACTTCCACCAGCCGTCCAACAACGTCCCGGCGTCGGGCCACGCGCTCGAGGCCAGCACGATGCCGTACCTGCTGCAGGCGCTCGAGGCCGGACCCGTCGACCTCGCGTTCGTGAACCTCGGGGACCACGACCGCGCCGGTCACATCGACACCACCGGCGCGCTCCCGGCTGACCCCGACGGCGTGATGGACGGCCCGCGTGTGGCCCAGCGGGCCGCGCTGGCGCAGGTGGACGACTGGATCGGCGTGCTCGTCGCGCAGCTGCAGAGCAGCGGCCAGTGGGAGCGCACCGTGCTGATGGTGGTCTCGGACCACTCCATGGTGTTCACCCTGTCGGGCGACTCCCGGTTCAACGTCGACGTGGGTGCGGCGCTGGAGCAGGTCGAGATCGACAACGCGCGCGACGCCGGCTCGAGCTTCCTGTTCAGCGACAACGGCGGCGCCGGCTTCGTCTACCTGCTGGACCCGGCTGACCCCGACGGGCCGAGCCTGCTCGCGCAGGCGTACGCGGCGATCGCGGCCCTCGACGGTGTCGAGGACGTGCTGTACCGACAGCCGAACGCGGCGGATCCCGCCGGGCGCGTGCTCGGTGAGGTCCACCCGGACTGGCACCTCGCCGGCGCCGAGCGGGTCGGTGAGATCCTCACGCTCGCGGAGCCGCGGTTCCGGATGGGCAACGACCCGGACCGGTCGATCCCCGGGGTCCACGGCCACACCGTGACCCGACACATCACCGCTCTGGTGTCAGGCGGGTGGGACGGCATCGTCGCCGGCCAGCGCATCGAGCCGTCCGACCCCGACGCTGTGGACGTCGTGGACGACACCGCAGCGCTGCCGGAGCAGGCGGAGCAGGTCGACTGGGCCCCGACGATCGGCTGGCTGCTCGGTGTGCGTGACCCCGGCCTCGATGCCGGCACCACGCCGCAGTGGCAGGGGCGCGTGCTGGAGGAGGCGTTCCAGCGGCAGCCCGCGGCGCTGCCGTGCAGCATCGCAGCCGGCGATGGCGATGCGTCCGCCGTGCCAGGCACCGGGTCCGGCACCACCGGCGACGGCGCCGCGGAGGGCGTCAGCGACGGGGCCGGGTCGCTTGCCGCGACCGGCGGCGGTGCGGCCGTGGTCGGCCTGCTCGCGCTGGCCGGAAGCCTCGCCGTCCGGCGTCGCCGGCCGTGACCGCGATGCACGTCGACGACGACGGGTTCGTGCGCGCGCCCGCGGCAGCCTGCTACCGCACGCTGACCGACGTCGCGGGCTGGCCAGCGTTCGCGCCGGACACGCGCGTGGACGTCGCCGGTGAGAACCGCTTCGAGCTCGCGCTCGGCCGCGGCCGTGACCGGCTGCGGCTGGTGGCGGAGGCGAGCAGCTGGCGTCACGACGCCGGCTTCAAGCTCGCGCTCACGGGGGACATCACCGGGACGGCCGAGTTCTGGCTCGAGCCCGGGTGGGGCGGCACCGTCGTGCACCACCTCGTCAACGCCACCGTCGCCGGCTCGCAGCCCGCCCGCGTGCACGCCGCGTACCGCCGCTGGCTACGCCATCTGCTGTGGGGGCTGAAGGACGTGCTGCAGGACGAGGTCCGCCGCGCCGAGGGGCTCACACCATGACGGACGCCTCGGAGCTGCAGCGCTGCGCAGCGTGCGACGCCCGGAACCCCGCGGGCGCGGCGTGGTGCGGCCAGTGCTACGCGCCGATGGCAGCAGCGCCGGCCGAACCCGCCACGCCCACGCCAGCGCCGCCAGCACCGCCCCCTGCACCCGCTCCGGCCGCTCCGGCGGATCCGCTCGGGCTGCTGCCGTTGCCGCCGTCGGCCGACTCGGCCGAGCGAGCGCCGACCGAGCCACGCGATCTGCCGGCCTCGCTGCTGGACCCCAGCACGTTGGTGGGAGGCGGTCGGTTCCGCGAGACCGGCGCCGGGCTGCAGTGGAGCTGCGGCACCTGCGAGGAGTGGAACGCGCTCGAGCTGGTCACCTGCTCGCGCTGCCACGCGCCGTTCGGCCCGGCCCTCGGGGGCGAGGCCACCGAACCGGTCCCGACCGTCGAGCCGGCGCTGCTGCTGGGAGCCTCGTTCGTGCTCCCCGGGGCCGGGCACGCGCTGCTGCAGCTGTGGGGCGAGGCGTTCACGCGCATGCTGCTGGCGCTGGTGTGGGGGATCGGCGGCGTCACGATGCTCGTCAGCGCCCGCTCCAGCGGTCAGCCCGCGCTGCCGGCCGTGCCGCTGCTGGTGGGCTGGGCCGTGCTGGCGCTGGCGTCGGTGAACGACGCCCAGGTCGCGGGCACCGGCCAGGGTCGGGTGCTGCTGCAGCCGCGGCGGCTGCTGTGGCTGGTGGTGACGGTGGTCGTGCTGACGATGATGGCGGCCGTGGCGGGCGCGTTCTCGGCCGTGGGAGGCTGAGCAGCCGACGCCGGTAGCCTGCACCCACGCGAGCTGTCGACGATCTTTGAGGTGCAGGTGACGCGTGTCCTCCTGCTGACCGGCAAGGGCGGGGTCGGCAAGACGACGGTGGCTGCGGCGACCGCGATCCATGCGGCGCGGGACGGGCACCGGGTCCTGCTGACCTCGACCGACCCTGCGCACTCGCTGGCCGACGTGCTGGCGGTGCCGCTCGGTGATGCGCCCCGGGAGGTCGAGGCGCGCCTCGACGCCCAGCAGCTCGACGCGCAGCTGCGCCTCGAGGCGCACTGGAGCGACGTGCGCGACTTCCTCGTCGGCGTGCTGCACGGCGGCGGCATGGGCGAGGTGCAGGCCGAGGAGCTGATGCTGCTGCCCGGCCTCGACGAGCTGTTCGCGCTCATCGACCTGCGCGCTCGGGCGGACTCGGGTGAGTACGACGTCATCGTCGTGGACTGCGCGCCGACCGCCGAGACGCTGCGGCTGCTCGCGCTGCCCGACGCGCTGCGTTGGTACATCGACCGGGTCGCCGGTCCCGGTCGTGGGCTCGCCCGCGCGGTCGCGCCGGTCGCGCGCGCCGTGGGGGGCTTCCCGATGCCGGACGAGCGTGTGCTCGGTGCGGTGGACCGGCTGCTGGCGGACCTCGCCGGGGTGCACGCGTTGCTGCGCGACGCGGAGCGCACCAGCATGCGGCTGGTGACCAACCCCGAGCGGCTCGCGCTGGACGAGACCCAGCGGCTGTGGACCTCGCTGTCGCTGTTCGGCTACGCCGTGGACGCCGTTGTGGTGAACCGCGTGCTGCCCGAGGCCGTCACCGACCCGTTCCTCGCGCGCTGGAAGCAGCGGCACGTCGAGCACCTCGCCAGCGCCCGTGAGTCGTTCGCGCCCGTGCCCGTGCTGGTCAGCCACCTCCACGACGACGAGCCGATCGGCGCAGACGCGCTCGCCGAGCTCGCGGGCCGGCTGTACGGGCGTCTCGACCCCACGGTGGTGCTGCACGACGCGCCCGGACCGTCGGTGGCAGCCACCGAGGAGGGCTGGGTGCTGCGGCTCGCGCTGCCGTTCGCCACCCGCGAGG
>JBFGFG010000063.1:0-10331 GCA_041579655.1 Nitriliruptoraceae bacterium | reverse complement strand
ACCGTCGAGGATGACGGTCGGCCCCCGCCATGTCCCGGCCGCGTAGCGTCGCGGTCACGCCCCGTCGCCCAGGCGACGACCCGCAGGAGCGACCCGATGATCACCTTCACCGACGCCTCGGTGACCTATCCCGGCGGCGTGCACGCGCTGCGCAACCTCGACCTGACCATCGAGGACGGCGAGATGGTGGTGGTGGTCGGCCTCTCCGGCGCCGGCAAGTCGACGCTGATCCGTTCGGTCAACGGCCTCGTGGGGCTCACCTCAGGCGACGTCTCGGTCAACGGTCGGTCCGTGACCTCCGCCTCCGCGCGCGAGCTGCGGGCGATCCGGTCGGACGTGGGCATGATCTTCCAGGGCTTCAACCTGGTCAAGCGCACCACCGTGCTCAACAACGTGCTGATGGGGCGGTTGTACGACACGCCGACCTGGCGCACGATGCTGGGCCGCTGGCCCGCCGCGGACGTCGAGCGTGGGATGCAGGCGCTGGAGCGCGTCGAGATCGTCGACAAGGCCTACGTGCGGGCGTCGAACCTCTCCGGTGGCCAGCAGCAGCGCGTCGCGATCGCGCGGGCGCTGGCCCAGGAGCCGAAGATCTTCCTCGCCGACGAGCCGGTCGCGTCGCTGGACCCACCCACCAGCCACGTCGTGATGCGCGACCTGCAGCGCATCAACCGCGAGCTCGGCATCACCGTCATCGTCAACCTGCACTTCCTCGACCTCGCGCGCGCCTACGGCGACCGCCTGATCGGTCTGCGCAACGGCGAGCTGGTGTTCGACGGCACGGGGGAGGAGGCCGACGAGTCGGTGTTCGAGTCCATCTACGGCCGCTCGCTCACGGCCGAGGACGTGCTGGACGCCGACGCGTCGGGAGCCACCGCGTGAGCGCGGCTCCCACCGCACCCTCGTCGCACGCTGCTCGGCCCCCGGTCGAGCGTCCCACCAAGCCGCGCCCCGGGGCCAACCGCTGGCTGGCGCTCGGCGCCGTCGCGGTGCTGACGTGGCTGGCCGCGTCCGCGACCACCGGCATCGACCTCGTCGGACGGCTCAGCGCGACCATCGAGCGCGGCGTGCCGCCACGCACGCGTGAGATCCTCGCGCAGATCCCGAACCCGGCCTGGGAGGATGCGCCCGCCACCTTCGGGCCGTTCCTGGAGACGCTCTCGATGGCGGTGCTCGGGACGCTGATCGGCTGCACGCTGGCGCTGGTGGTCGCGTTCGGCGCGTCCTCCGTGACCGCGGGCGGGCGCGTGCGGCTGGCGCTGACGCGCTCGCTGGCCAGCCTCGTGCGGTCGGTCCCGGACGTGATGTGGGCGCTGCTGTTCGTCTCGGCCGTCGGCACCGGCACCATCTCCGGGCTGCTGGCGCTGGTGCTGTTCAACATCGGCGTGGTGGCCAAGCTGCTGTCGGAGACCATCGACGCCGTGGACACCGGCCCGCTCGAGGCAGCCGACGCCGCGGGCGCGGGGCTGGTGTCGCGTGCGCGGGCGGCCGTGTTCCCGCAGGTGCTGCCGAGCTACCTCGCCTACTCGCTGTACGCGTTCGAGCTGAACGTGCGCGCTTCGGCGGTGCTGGGGCTGGTCGGCGCTGGCGGCATCGGCACGCTGCTCAACCTCGCCCGCACGCAGTTCCGCTACGACCGCGTCTCGCTGATCGTCGCGGAGATCTTCGTGTTCGTGTTCCTCGCCGAGGTGCTCTCGATCACGCTGCGCCGGAGGTTGGTGCGATGACCAGCGTTCCTGTGACCTCCGCCCGTCCGACCGCTCCGCGCCGGATCGCCCTGCGTGTCGGGGTGCTGCTCGTGGTGCTGCTGGCGCTGTGGGCGTGGGTCGTGGCGGACCTCGACATCGACAAGCTGCTGCGGGCACCGAGCCGCATCGCGGACCTGTTCCGCCTGATGTTCCTGCCGCCGCTGTGGTCGAACTTCCTGCCGGCGCTGAAGGCGATGGCCGAGTCCGTGCAGATGGCGTGGCTCGGCACGCTGATGGCCGCCGTGCTGTCGCTGCCGCTGTCGCTGCTCGCGGCGCACAACGTCAGCGGACGGTTCGGCTCGAGCGCGACGCGTCAGCTGCTCAACGGCATCCGCGCCTTCCCCGAGCTGGTGCTGGTCATCCTGATCGTGACCGTGTTCGGGCTGGGGCCCGTGACCGGGATGCTGGCGCTGGGGATCCACTCCATCGGCACGCTCGGCAAGCTCTCCAGCGAGTCGGTGGAGTCCATCGACCCGGGGCCGGTGGAGGCCGTGGACGCCGTGGGTGGCACCTGGCTGCAGCGGATGCGCTGGGGCGTGCTGCCGCAGGCGATGCCCGAGATCGTCGCGTTCTGGCTGTACCGGTTCGAGATCAACATCCGCGCCTCGGCGGTGCTCGGCGTGGTCGGGGCGGGCGGCATCGGCTCGCAGCTGAGCGAGACGTTGCGCTACAAGGAGTTCGCACAGGCCGGCATGGCGTTCATCGTCGTGGTCGGCGTGACGCTGCTGATCGACGCCGTCTCCGGACGGATCCGACGTCGCATCATCAGCGGTGTGGACCGGCCCGTCGACGGTGACGCGGCCATGATCGTGATGGACCCGACGGTGGTGGCGTGATGAGCGAGCAGACGGCAGACGGACTGGTGCTGCGCACGCGCCTCGACCGCGAGGCCGAGGAGCACGAGCGCCTCTCGCCGATGGCGTGCAAGGCGTCGGACACCCGCGGCCGCGCCGAGCCCGAACCCGAGGACGAGCTGCGCACCGCGTTCGAGCGCGACCGCGACCGCATCCTGCACAGCAAGGCGTTCCGGCGCCTCAAGCACAAGACGCAGGTGTTCCTCAACCCGGACGGCGACCACTACGTCACCCGGATCACGCACACGCTGCAGGTGGCGCAGGTCGGTCGGTCGATCGCGAACGCGCTCGGGCTCAACGAGGCGCTCACCGAGGCCCAGTGCCTCGGCCACGACATCGGCCACTCGCTGTTCGGCCACACCGGTGAGGACGCGCTGTCGCCGTACCTGCCCGAGGGCCAGGAGTGGCAGCACGCCATCCACGGCGTGCGCGTCGTGTCGGTGCTCGAGCCGCTCAACCTCACCTGGGAGACGCTGGACGGCATCCGTCAGTCGTCGTGGAAGAACGATCCGCCGCCCGCCACGCAGGAGGGGATGGTGCTGCGCTTCGCGGACCGCATCGCGTACCTCTCGCACGACGCGCTCGACGCGCTGCGCGCCGGCGTGCTGCAGCGCTCCGACTTCCCCGCGCACGTGATCGAGGCGTTCGGCGAGCCGGGCCGCGAGTGGGTCGGGGCGATGGTGACCGCCGTGGTCGAGGAGTCCGCCCGCGCCGGTGAGGTGACGATGCAGCCGGACGCGCTGCAGGCGATGCACGACCTGCGCGAGTTCATGTTCCGCGAGGTGTACCTGCGGCCCGAGTCCGTGGCGCAGGCGCAGAAGGCGATCAAGGTGATCCGCGACCTGTTCGAGCACTTCCTCGAGCACCCCGAGGACGTGCCGCAGAGCATCCGCGCGGTGTCCGGAGGTGTCGCGCTGCAGGCCGCGATGGACCACGTCTCGGGGATGTCGGACAAGTACGCGATGCGTGAGCACGACCGCCTGTTCCGTCCCGAGGGGCTGTACTGATGGTCACGGTCCGTCCGGGCACCGAGGCAGACCTGCCGGGTGTCGCCGCGATCTACACCCACTACGTGCTCAACACCACGATCACGTTCCACACCGAGGTGCGGATGCCGGTCGAGTGGCGCGACCGCTTCCGAGCGAACGTCGAGCACGGCCCGTACGCGCTGCTGGTCGCGGAGGTGGATGGCGCGGTCGTGGGCTACTGCGAGACGCTGCCGTTCCGCCCCAAGCCGGCGTACTTCCCGTCGCTGGAGCTGTCGATCTACGTCGCGCCGGGCGCCGTCGGTGGCGGTGTCGGCGGCGCGCTGCTCACCGAGCTGCTCGAGGAGCTCGCCGAGGGACCGTTCCACCGGCTGTACTCCGTCATCACCCTGCCCAACGAGCGCTCGGTCGCGTTCCACGAGCGCCACGGGTTCGTGCACCGCGGCACGCTGACCGAGGCCGGGCGCAAGTTCGACGGCTACCTCGACGTTGCCTACTACGAGCGGGCCCTCTCGTAGGGCGGCTGCCGTAGGCTCGAGAGAGGTCGAGGGAGAGCACCATGAGCAGCTACACGCGAGCACTGGTCACCGGCGCATCGTCCGGCATCGGTCGAGCCATCGCCCTCGAGTACGCCAAGCGCGGCGTGGACCTGGTGCTGGTCGCGCGCACCGAGTCGCGGCTGAAGGCGCTGGCCGACGAGGCCAACGCCACCTACGACGTGCACGCCGAGGTGCTGGTCGCGGACCTCTGCACCGAGCAGGGCCGGCTCATCGCCGAGCAGCGGCTGGCCGCCGACCACCGACCCGTGGACGTGCTGGTCAACAACGCCGGCATGGCCGTGGACGAGGAGCTCGCCGACAGCGACCCCGACATCCGCATCCAGGAGGTCGAGCTGAACGTGGTGGCCGTCACACGTCTGGCCACGACGGCTGCCTCCACGTTCCGCGCTCGCGGCCGCGGCGGCATCCTCAACGTCTCCTCGGTGACCGCGTTCTGGCCGGTGCCGGGCAACGCGACGTACGCCGCCGGCAAGGCGTTCGTGCTGTCGCTGTCCGAGTCGCTGCACGTCGAGCTCGACGGCACCGGCGTGCACGTGAGCGCCGTGTGCCCCGGCTTCACCCGCACCGAGATCTTCGACCGCGCCGGGCTCGACACCTCGAAGGTGCCCGGACCGCTGTGGCTGGACGCGCACGACGTCGCGCACGCCGCGGTCGAGGGTCTCGAGCAGAACGACGCGGTGGTCACGCCGGGCTCGTTGTGGCAGGCGATGCGTCTGGCGTCGCGGCTCACCCCGCCGCCGATGGCGCGCCGGATGACCAGCGTGATGGAGCGCCTCACCGGCTTCGGCGGCTGACGGCGGCCACCGGCGATGGGCTTGCGGAGCACCGGCCGACGGTCGCTAGCGTCGCTGGCCCGACCAGGACTGGGACAGCGATGAAGCTCGAGCGCGCGGTGGTGACGGGGGCGTCGGCCGGCATCGGTCGTGCCATCGCCGAGGAGCTGGCCCGTCGCGGCGTGGCGCTGGTGCTGGTCGCGCGTGACGCTGTCCGGCTCGAGGAGCTCGCCGCAGGGCTGACGCGCGAGCACGGCGTGCAGGTCGAGGTGCTCGCGGCTGACCTCACGAGCGACGAGGGTCGCGCGCTCGTCGAGGACCGCGTCGCGGCGCTGCCGACCGTCGACTGCCTCGTGAACAACGCCGGCATGGGCACGTACGGACCGATGGCCGGGTCCTCGGTGTCGGCCGAGCAGCAGCAGGTCGAGCTCAACGTCGTCGCGCTGCTGCGCCTGACGCAGGTCGCCGCCCAGACCTTCAACGTGCGGCGCCACGGAGCCATCCTCAACGTCTCGTCGCTGGCCGGCTTCCAGCCGAACCCGGGCCACGCCACCTACGGCGCGACGAAGGCGTTCGTCACCTCGCTGTCCGAGGCGCTGCACGAGGAGCTGCGCGACGTCGGCGTGCACGTGACCGCGCTGTGCCCGGGCTACACCCGCACCGAGTTCCACGACCGCGCGGACTGGGACGCCACCGGCCTGCCCGACATGGCCTGGGCGTCGGCGGTCGACGTCGCGCGCGCCGGCGTCGACGGGCTGCTCGCGAACCGCGCGCTGGTGGTGCCCGGCGGGCCGAACCGCGTGCTTGCGGGCCTGAGCCAGGTGCTCCCGTCGGCCGTGACCCGTCGCATGGCGGGCGCGGTCACGAAGCTCGGTGGCCGGTGATCGCCCGTGGCTGACGAGCAGACCGGAACCGACGCGACGGGCGATGCGCCCGTCGAGACCTCGGTGTACGAGCTCGCCGGCGGCGTGGACGCGTTCGTCGAGCTCGTGGACCGCTTCTACGCGCTGGTCGAGGACGACCCGGTGCTGCGCCCGCTGTACCCCGAGGACCTCGGACCGGGCAAGCACCACCTCGCGATGTTCTTCGCCCAGTACTGGGGCGGCCCCACAGTCTACGAGGCCGAGCGCGGCCACCCCCGTCTGCGGCGTCGCCACGCCCCGTTCGAGGTGACCCCCGACGGCGCCCTGCGCTGGGCCCACCACATGGCCGAGGCCATCCGCTCGATGGCGTTCCACTCCGCCGTCGAGCGCGCCCTGCTCGACTACGTCGTGCGCTTCACCCCCTCGATGATCAACACCCCCCACCTCGACTGACCGCCCCGTCCGACCCCGTTCCCGCACCTCGGCGGCCCCCGCCAGGCGGGGGTCCGAAGTCCGCACGCGTGCTGTGTTCGGACCACGGTCGGATGGGAGGTGGATGACGTCAGCGGTGACGCTGACTTCGAACCATGCCGGTTGTTCACAGGGCTGCGTTTCGGGTCGGCGGCCGGCGGTGCGGGGCGGGCACGGTGGTCGGCATGTGGTCCGTCGTCGCCGATCTCGCCGCCCGCGCCCACGGCGCGGTGAGTCGCCGTGCGCTGCTGGCGATCGGGGTGTCGAGCGCCGAGATCGACTCGTTCGTGAGGTCCGGCCGGCTTCGTCGGAAGGCGCACGGCGTGTACGCGGTGGCCGGCAGCCCTGCGAGCCCGATGCAGGAGGTGGCTGTCGCGTGTCTGCGTAGCGGGTCCGGGGCTCGCGTCGTCGGGGCCCGGATGTTGGGGCAGCTCGGCGTCCGGGACGTGGCCCCCGACGCGCCGTGGTGCGTGCTCGTCCCCGCGGGACGGCGCCTGCGAGCGGCTCGCTTCCGGTGGAGGGCTGAGCGGTTCGACGGCCTCGGCACGCCCGCCGACATCCAGGGCGTCGCCAGCTTCACGCTCGCCCGCAACCTCCTCGAGGCAGCGGTGGACGTCGAGGCAGACGTCGAGGTGCGTGTGCTGGCCGACGGCGTGCGCTGGCGGGCCGGCTCGTTGCGCGACGTCGCGAGGCTGGCCGACGATGCCCCCATGCATCCAGGCGCCCGGAGGTTGCGCCGGCTGGGCGTGCTCGAGGTCGACGCGCCCGAGAGCGAGCCGGAACGTGAGCTCGAGGTCCTGCTGGCCCCCTTCCGGCCACGAGGCCAGGTCGAGCTCACCGACAGCATCCGGGTCGACATGGTCCTGCGCAACGGTGTCGTCGTCGAGTACCAGGGCGCTCACCACCGCGCGGGGCACCAGCGGACCAAGGACGGCACACGCGAGCATGAGATCCGCAGCCTCGGGTGCGGCTACGTGGAGGCGTGGGCCACCGACCTGCGTGACCCCACGGCGCTGTTCGGCCGCATCGCGCACGAGGCCGGCCGGCTGCCGCATGGTCCGAACTCCGCAACCGTGCGGAGTTCGGACCGGCCCGCCGCGAGGAGTGAACGAAGTCCGCGGTGATGCGGACTACGGACCATGCGCAGTGGAGTGAGGTGAGGTTGTGCGTGCGGGCGGGTGAGGAGACGCCTCCGGTCCGGGTGGGTTCGCACGGTTGGTGGGGTGGGGTTCGGGTGGCGTGGGGGAGAGGCCTACGCTTGTGGGCACGCCTCCTCCCGAACACACAAGGCCGCAACCGTGCGCATCCTCGTCGCAGACGCCCTCGCCCAGAGCGGGGTCGACGCCCTCGCCCGTCAGCACGACGTCGACGTCAAGACCGGCCTGACCAAGGACGAGCTCGTCGCCGTCGTTCCCGGCTACCACGCGATCGTGGTCCGTTCCGCGACCACCATCGACGCCGACGTCATCGCCGCCGCCACCGAGCTGCGGGTCGTGGGTCGCGCGGGCGTCGGGCTCGACAACGTGGACGTGGACGCGGCGACCCGCGCCGGCGTGATCGTGTGCAACGCGCCGCAGTCGAACATCATCTCGGCGGCCGAGCACACGATGGCGCTGATCCTCGCGTCGGCGCGCAACGTGCCCCAGGCCCACGCGGCGCTCGCCGCCGGCTCGTGGGAGCGCTCGAAGTGGAGCGGCACCGAGCTGCACGGCAAGGTGCTCGGCGTGCTCGGCCTCGGCCGCATCGGTGCGCTGGTGGCCCAGCGGGCGTCGGCGTTCGGCATGAAGCTGCACGCCTACGACCCGTTCATCGCGCCCGAGCGGGCCGCCCGCATGAACGTCACGCTCCACGACTCGGTCGAGGAGGTGCTCGCGCTCGCGGACGTGCTGACCATCCACCTGCCGCGCAACAGCGAGACGATCGGGATGATCAACACCACCAGCCTCGCGACCATGAAGCCGACCGCACGGCTGGTCAACGTGGCCCGTGGCGGCATCGTGGTCGAGGCCGACCTCGCGCAGGCGCTGAAGGACAACGTCATCGCCGGCGCGGCGCTGGACGTGTTCGACGTCGAGCCCACCACCGAGTCGCCGCTGTTCGGGCTGCCCAACATCGTGGTCACGCCGCACCTCGGCGCGTCCACCACCGAGGCGCAGGACAAGGCCGGCACGCAGGTCGCCGAGGCGATCGAGATGGCGCTGGCCGGCGAGTTCGTCCCGTCCGCCGTCAACGTCCAGGGCGGGCCGGTCGAGGACATGCTCAAGCCGTTCCTGCCGCTGGGTGAGAAGCTCGGTCGCATGCTGTCGCGCCTCGCCGACGGCAGCCTCAGCGAGGTGACGGTCGAGTACCTCGGCGCGCTGGCTGACGCGGACGCTCGTGTGCTGGGCCTGTCGGTGCTGAAGGGCCTGCTGGCCTCGGTCGTCGCCGAGCCTGTGACCTTCGTGAACGCGCCGCTGCTCGCCGAGGACCGCGGCGTGGCGCTGCGTGAGGTGTCCGAGCACCGCAGCCTCGACTTCGTGTCGGTCCTGCGTGTCAGCGCCGTCCGCAGCGACGGGGAGGTCGTGCGCGTGGCCGGCACCGTGCTGCCGGGCGAGCGCGAGCGACTGGTGGAGGTGTGGAACACCACGGTCGACCTGCACCCGTCGGACCACATGGCGTTCCTGAAGTACGCCGACCGCCCGGGCGTGGTCGGCATCGTCGGCACCGTGCTCGGTGAGGCAGGCGTGAACATCGAGGGCGCGACCGTCGAGCGCATCAGCGAGGACGAGGCCCTGATGGCGCTGAGCCTCGACGACCGCGTCCCGGACGAGGTCATGGCGACGCTGATCGAGCGCATCGGCGCGACGGCAGGTCGTTCGGTCCACCTCGGCTGAGGCACCGCACGCCGCCAGGACACACACGATGCCCACGCCCTGACGGTGTGGGCATCGTCATGTCCCGGCTCACGCACCGGCCGGGGCCGGTGTGTGCGCCGGCGGACCCGTGCACCATCTCGCCCCGGGGGCGACGGAGCGCATCTGGCGTATCTTGATGGAACCGCCGCCGGCCAGCGCCACGGGCCGCGGTGGCCAGCACACGTCCCCCGCCAGACCCCGACGCTGGATCCCCGTGCCTCGCCTGCTGCGCGAAACCTGCCCTGCCCTGCTGCTGGTGCTGGCTGTGGTGCTGCCGCTGTCGGGCGCGGCCCCCCCGGCGCACGCTGCCCAGCCGGAGCTGACCGCGGCCGGCGAGCTGCAGACGGCCCCGGCCGCCGGGTTCCGCGACATCACCGGCAACGTGCATGAGTCCGCCATCCGGTGGCTCGCCGCGACCGGCATCACCAAGGGCTGCAACCCGCCGACCAACACCCGCTTCTGCCCCGATGCGCCGGTCACCCGTGCGCAGATGGCGACCTTCCTCACCCGCGCGCTGGACCTTCCGAGGGCCAGGGGACGCTTCGTCGACAGCGCCGGTTCGGTGCACGCCGACGCGATCGGCGCGCTCGCCTTGGCCGGTATCACCAAGGGCTGCAACCCACCGGTCAACACCCGCTTCTGTCCCGACGCACCGGTCACCCGTGCGCAGATGGCCAGCTTCCTGACCCGCGCGCTGGGCCTGCCGCGGGCGGCAGGACGCTTCACCGACACCCGCGGCTCGGTGCACGCCGCGGCGATCGCGTCGCTGGCCGCCGCCGGTATCACCAAGGGCTGCAACCCACCAGCCAACACGCGCTTCTGCCCGACCGCGCGGGTCACCCGCGCGCAGATGGCCAGCTTCCTCGCCCGCTCGCTGACCTCGACGCCGAACCCCACGCCGGACCCGGCGGTCGGTGTTCACGTCCACGCGGGCTGGCTCTCCACCGCGCCCGCCGACCGCGTCGCGGTGATGGAGCTGCTGGTCGCTGCCGGTGTCCGGCGCATCCGCGTCGACTTCTCGTGGGCCAGCATCGAGTCGGGCGGGCCCGGCACCGTCGACGCCTACTGGGACGACCGTGTCGGCTCGGTGCTGTCGGACGCCACCAGTCGCGGCCTCGAGGTGCTGGCGGTGGTGTGGCAGACACCACCGTGGGCCAGCGCGTCGCGCCAGGTGCAGGGGGT
>JBFGFG010000062.1:0-10421 GCA_041579655.1 Nitriliruptoraceae bacterium | reverse complement strand
CGGCACCACGGTGTGGGTCGGGCTGGTCGCGACCGCGATCGCGGTGGTGGTCGGCGGCATCGCCGCGTTCGTGATCGCGCGACGCGCAGGGCGTGCCGGGGTCGGGCTCGACGCCCTGCTGATGCTGCCGCTGGGGACCTCGGCGGCGACGCTCGGCTTCGGCTTCCTCATCGCGCTCGACGCGCCGCCGCTGGACCTGCGCTCGTCGCCGTTGCTGGTGCCGATCGCACACGCGCTGGTCGCGGTGCCGTTCGTGGTGCGCACGTTGGTGCCGGTGCTGCGCTCGATCGACGACCGGCTGCGGCAGGCGGCGCGCGTGCTCGGAGCATCGCCGGCCCGCGTGCTGGGCACCATCGACCTGCCGCTGGTGCTGCGCCCGCTCGGGGTGGCCGCGTCGTTCGCGTTCGCTGTCTCGGCCGGTGAGTTCGGCGCCACCGTGTTCATCGCCCGCGCCGACGTGACGACGGTGCCGGTGGCGATCTACCGGCTGCTGTCGCGACCGGGCGCCGCCTCTGTCGGCACCGCGTCCGCGCTGTCGATGGTGCTGCTGCTGGTGGTGGGCACAGCCGTCGTGCTCGGCGAACGGCTACGCCGCGGCGAGACCGCAGGGAGCACGATGTGAACGCGACCAACGAGCCCCCGCTGGCCGTCGAGCAGCTCTGCCTGCGCAGGGGCGGACAGAAGGTGGTGGACGACGTGTCGTTCACCGTCGGGACCGACCAGGTGCTGGCGCTGCTGGGGCCGTCCGGCGCGGGCAAGTCCTCGCTGCTGCTGGCCGTGGCCGGGCTGCTGCCGGTCGCGTCGGGTCGCGTGCTCTCGGAGGGGACCGACATCACCGGGATGGCGCCGCACCAGCGCCCCGTGGGCATGGTGTTCCAGGAGTACGCGCTGTTCCCGCACATGGACGTGCTGCGCAACGTGACCTACGGCCTGCACGAGCTGCCGGCCGACGAGCAGCGCGCCCGCGCAGCACGCTGGCTCGACGTGGTCGGGCTGCCGCTGGCGACGTACGGCAGCCGCGACGTCGCCGCGCTCTCCGGTGGGCAGCGGCAGCGCGTCGCGGTTGCCCGCGCGCTCGCGCCCCAGCCGCGGCTGCTGCTGCTCGACGAGCCGTTCGGTGCGCTCGACCGGCAGCTGCGCGAGGAGCTGGTGCTCGAGACCCGTCAGCTGCTGCGTGTCCCCGGCGGCCCGATGGCCGCGGTGGTGGTGACCCACGACCGTGACGAGGCCTTCGCGATCGGCGACGCGGTGGGCGTGATGCGCGACGGTCGGCTGCTGCGCGTGGACGCGCCGGGCGCGATCTGGGCCGATCCCCGCACGACCTGGATGGCCCGTTTCCTCGGGCACGCGAACGTGCTGGACGCGGACGGCGCGCGCGCCCTGGGGGTCGGTGACACACCGCTGCTGCTGCCGGTCGAGCACGTCCGGGCCCGGCATGTCGCGACCGATGACGGGCACCGGGTGCTGGCGGTGCACGTGCGCAGCGGCCTGCGGACCGCGACGCTCGAGATGGCCGGTCAGCGGGTGACGGCGGTCGTGCGGGACGCGCCGTCAGACCTCGGGCCCGGCTCGATGGTGGAGGTCGAGATCGACCACAGCGCTGCGGTGCCGCTGGTGGACGACGAGGCGTAGGCTCGGCGCGCACCGTCCGGAGGCTGCCGTGGAGTACACCGACACCATCGAGATCGCCGCCGAGCCCGAGGTCGTGTGGGGGCTCACGGTCGACGTCGAGGGGCTGCCGCGGGTGACCCCGACGATCTCGGCCGCCGAGCGTCTCGACGAGGGCCCGCTGCACGCGGGCAGCCAGGCCCGCCTGCGCCAGCCCGGCATGCCAGCCGTCGTGTGGACCGTCACCGAGATCGACGAGCCGCGGCGTTTCGTGTGGCAGGCCACCGTGCTCGGCGTGACGATGGAGGCCCGACACCTCCTCGAGCCCATCGACACAGGCACCAGGCAGACGCTGCAGCTGGTGCTGTCGGGGCGGTTGGCCGGGGTGCTGGCGACGGTCGGCGGCGCGCGGCTGCGTGCGGCGATCGCCGCGGAGAACGCCGGGTTCCGCGAGAAGGCCGAGGGCCGGTGACCGGCATGGACCCGGCCAGCGACGACCCGACGACCTCACCGTGGCGGACCGTGTCCTCACGCGAGGTGTACGACAACCCCTGGATCCGCGTGCGCGAGCACCAGGTGGTGACCCCGACCGGCACGCAGGGCATCTACGGGGTGGTGCACAAGCCGCTGGCGCTCGGGGTGGTGGCGCTCGACGAGCAGGACCGCGTGGTGCTGGTGGGGCAGTGGCGCTACCCGCTGGACGGCTACAGCTGGGAGCTCGTCGAGGGCGCGCACGACCCCGACGTCGACCCCACCCCGCTGGCCGGCATCCAGCGTGAGCTCGCCGAGGAGGCGGGGCTCGCCGCCGCGAGCTGGCGACCGCTGACGGCCGCCCCGATCGCGCTGAGCAACTCGGTCAGCGACGAGCGCGCGATGCTGTGGCTGGCCACCGGGCTCACGGCGACGGTCGTGGAGAGCCACGACCCGACCGAGCTGCTGCGCGTGACGCGCGTGCCGTTCGCGCAGGCGCTCGGCGCGGCCCTCGACGGACGCATCGACGACGCGATGAGCGTGCTCGGCCTCCTGCTGGCCGAGCACGCCCGCCGCGACGGTTCCTGACCGCTCGGGTCAGTTCGCGGTCGGCGGTGTCGCGAAGATCACGATGCTGTCGCTGCGCGTCTTGAGACCGTGGGTGTCAACCGCCTCGGCGAACACCACCAGGTCCGTCGGCTCGGGCAGCAGCAGCTCACGGCTCCAGGTGCCGTCGCCCGCCTGCGGGGCGTCGATGCGCACCCACCCCGACTGCCATCCGGAGCCGTTCCAGAACAGCTTCACGCCCTTCTGCTTCACGACCAGGAACACGTCGGCGCCGATGTCGTCCGCGACCGTCCCCTCGACGGTCACCGGGTGCGGGACGGTGTCGCGGTGCGACGGGCTCGTGATCGCGACCTCGGGCGGCGAGGGCTCGCTGGTGACGAACGTCGCGTTCACGGACTGGCTGGCCCCGCGCTGGCCCGCGCTGTCGAACGGCCGGGCGACGATCCTCACGGCCGTGTCCTCGCTGACCGTGAACGGCAGGCTCCAGGTGGTGGAGGTGGCGCCCGGGTTGCTCAGCGTGGCGTCCACGGCCGACCAGCCGTCGGTGAACGCGGTGCCGTCCCAGTACAGGCGGGTCTTGGCCTTCTTGATGATCAGCTGCACGCGCTCCACGCCGTGGTCGTCGTTCGCGGTCCCGGTGATGGTGGCCGGCGCGATCACCACCGATCCGCCTGCCGGCGTGTCGATCGTGGTGCTCGGCAGCTCGTCGGTGGTCGTCTCGACCTCTCGGTAGGTGGCCGTGTACGTCGTGTCCACCGCCGGGGTGGCGAGGATCTGGCTGCGGGCTCCGCCGTTGGACCAGCTGACGAACTCCCACGTGGAGCCGCCGGAGGTGACGGTCTGCGGGGCTTCGAGCGCGCGGTTGACGTTCGCCACGCCTGTGAACGCTGTGGGCGTGGGCACAGCGCCACCGTCGAGCAGCACCCCGAGGCCGCTCGGGGACGTGGCCAGCGTGACGTCGGCGTGCACCGGCATCACGTCACGGCTGACGCTGGTGGAGACACCCTGCGCGTCGGTCGCCGTCAGCGTGATGCGGAAGAACACGTCGGGCGCGGTCTCGTCGTTGGTCGGGACCGGGAACGACCCGACGAACGTGCCGTCGAGCTCGTTGATCACGGGGTGGGTGTGCTCACCGTGGTGGAAGTCGACGGCCCACGACAGCGCGGCCGCGCTGAGGTCGCCGTCGTCAGCGTCGGTGGCACGGCCCTGGAACGCGATGGTGTCGCCGCCGACGTACGTCGAGCCGACGCTCGGGGTGACGATCTCGGGGACCGGTGCCGCGTTCGCGGTGACGTGCAGCACGGCCGGGTCGCTGACGAGCGAGGCGCCCGTGCCGTCGGTGACCTCGACGGTGAAGCTCGCGCCGTCGTCCTGGGCGGTCGCCGGCGGCAGCATCAGCCGCGCGCTGTCGCTGTCGGCGACGGTCTCACCGTCGCGCATCCAGCGGTAGGTGAGCGGGGCTGCGCCGCTGGCCTCCACCACCAGCTCGACCTGCTGACCGACGGCTGCCGTGGCGTCCTGCGGCTGGCCTGTGATCTCGAGCGTGGTGGTGCCACCGACGTAGCGCACGCGGCCGACGCCGCCCTTGCTGCCCTGCTGGTCGTTGTTGTACTCGCGGTCCAGGAAGTACAGCTCCCCGCTGAGCGGGTGGATCTTCACCTCGACGAGGCGGTGCGCTCCCGTGAGGAAGCGGTCGACCTCACCGGTGGTCATGTCCACGCGGTCGATCCAGCCGAAGCAGTGGTCGCCGTAGAACATGTCGCCGTGCATCGCGGCCGGGAAGCTCATCGTCTGGGCCGAGTAGAAGCCGAGACCCGTGATCGCGCAGCCGTCGGGGGTGTGGCTGTAGTGGTGCACCGGGTCGGTGTAGGTCGGGTCACCCGTGGGGCCGGAGTACATCGGCCAGCCGTAGTTGGCGCCGGCGACGACGCGGTTGATCTCCTCGAAGTCCTTCGGGCCGACCTCGCTCATGTACAGCTCGCCGGTCACGGGGTGGCGCTCGGTGCGGTACGGGTTGCGCAGACCGTTCGCCGCGATCGCCCGGAAGTCGCCGTCGAGCGTGTCGTAGAACGGGTTGTCCGACGGGATGCTGCCGTCAGGGTTCAGGCGCAGGACCTTGCCGAACAGCGAGGTGTAGGGCTGGGCGACCTTGGTGCCCTCGACGCGGTCGCCGAGCGGCCACCAGATCTTCCCGTCGGGTCCGAACGCGACGTCGCCACCCTGGTGCTGCTGCTGGGTCGGGTCGATGTCCTCGACCTCGAACAGCACGGTCTCGCTGGCCGGGTCGGCCACGTCGCCGTCGGACGAGAAGCGCGAGAGCCGGAAGCGCTGCGGGCCGGTCACGACGACCGGGTTGGTCACGTACGCGACGAGCACCTCGCCGGAGGTCGCGAAGTCGGGGGTGAAGGCCAGACCGAGCAGGCCCGATCCGAGGTTCGCGGCCTGCGGCAGCGACAGGAAGTCCGTCATGCGCGTCGTGCCGTCGTACACCTCGATGCGCCGCTGGTTGCCCGCGAGCACGAACAACCGGCCGTCGGGGGAGATCTCCATGCCGACCGGGTTCTGGATGTCGGTCGCGATCGTGTCCTGGACGAAGCCGGTGGGCGGCGTGCTCGCTGAGGCGGCCGGCGCGGGCGAGAGCGTCGCCAGCGCGGAGGTCACGAGCGCGATCGTCAGCACCAGGTGCAGGAGCGGGGAACGAAGCAGGCCGTGGCGGAGGGAGCGACGGGAGACAGGCATGGAGTGATCCGAGTGACATGTGCGGAGTGGGTCAGCTCGCACACAAGACGACACAACGGACACTTGCAAGCATCGGGAGGCAACGCGATCGCTCCGTGTCCGCACGGTCGCGCTGCGTGGCCCCTGCGCCGCTCAGCGAGCGCGGAGCAGCGCCAGCGCTGTGCGTGCCTCGTCGGCCTCGGCACGTGCGTCCTCGAGCGCGCCGAGGACCTCGGCCTCGACGACCTCGGTGACGGCGACCCGGAGCCGACGCCCCACCCGGTTACGTGCCCGGCGGGCGCCGACACGTCGCAACGGCGCGGTGAGCAACGCGAGCAGGATGCCGGCCAGCAGGCCGCCGACCACCAGCGCCGTGGACCACTCCACCAGCGAGCCTGCGACCGGGGTGCTCGGCAGCGCCGGCAGCCCCAGCCACACCACCCCGTAGCCGACCGCGCGCCACACCAGCCCGACCAGGGCAGCCAGCAGGACGCTCCACTGCAGGGCGCCGACGACCCGCCACCACAGCGGCGTGCGGTCGTCGTCGAGGTCAGCGCGGCTCACGGCCCGGTCCAGCGCAGCTGGGAGGCCGTCCACCACCACGTCGAGCCGGTCG
Organism: Nitriliruptoraceae bacterium; assembly: GCA_041579655.1. Classification (GTDB taxonomy): domain Bacteria; phylum Actinomycetota; class Nitriliruptoria; order Nitriliruptorales; family Nitriliruptoraceae; genus JBFGFG01. Next base: position 4,441 of record JBFGFG010000062.1, on the reverse strand, counting down.
TCGAGCGGGTCACGCCACGGTGCGGGCCAGCCGGCCGCGACCGCGTCGGCGGCGTGGCGGGTAGCGGTGTGCAACGTCGCGGTCGCGACGCCCTGCGGCAGCGCACGGCTCGAGCGGCTGCCCGTCGGTCCCTTCTCGCGGCCCCGCCCGAGCCCCAGCCGCGTCAGCGGGTCACGCCCGCGTGCGGTGAAGCGGCGCACCAGCGGCCAGCCCGTCGCCCGCGCGGCCCGGTGGCGGTGCGTCGCGGCCACGGCGTCGAGCACGCCCGGCACGCCGGCAGCGTGCGCCGCGGCGTCGACGAGCGGCTCGGGATCGATCGGCTCGGGCGCCCCGCGTCGGCCGGTGCGCGCCAGCAGCGGCACGTGGTCGTCGAGGTCGGCCGAGAGGCCACGCAGGTCCGCCTCGATGCGGGCCGCGGTGGAGCGGTGGTCCGCGACGGTCCGCGCCAGCAGCGCTCGCAGCTCAGCGATCCCCGTGCCGTCGACGGTCGAGCTGCCGAGCACCTCCACCGAGCCCATGCCGCGGCTGCGCAGCAGGTCGCGCAGGTGCGCGAGCAGCGCCGGGCGCTCGTCCGGCGCGACCCGGTCGATGCGGTTGAGGACGACGGTGAGCACACCGGCGTGCGCCCGCAGCGGGACCAGCAGGTCGTCGTGCACGCTCGCGTCGGCGTACTTCTCCGGATCCACCACCCACAGCAGCCGGTCGGCGGTGGCCACCAGCTGCGCGGCGCGCTCCCGGTGGGCCGCCACCACCGAGTCGTGGTCCGGTAGGTCAACCAGCAGCAGCCCGTCGAGCCCCTCGCGGCCGTCGGCCGGGAGCTGCTCCCAACGCTGCAGCGACAGGTGCGCGAGCAGGTCGCTGCCCGGCTCGGACCCGACCGCGACGGCGAGCGGCTCGGCCGTGGTCGGACGGGTCACACCGACCCGGGCGAGCTCGACGTCGAGCAGCGCGTTGGTCAGCGACGACTTGCCCATCCCGGTGGGTCCGGCGATCGCCACCACCGTGGTGTCGCCGGCCACGCCGAGCCGGCCACGCGCGATCTCGGTGACCTCGGCGAGGTCCGTCACGGCCTCGTCCGGGATCCGGCCGGCACCGAGCTCGACGAGGCGAGCCGCGGCGGCGAGCCTGTCGCTGACCCCGGTCACAGCCCCGCCTCCCGCCGTGCGGCGCGCACGGCGGCGAGGTCGGAGACCAACCGCTGCGGGAGCTCGGCGTCCAGCCCGAGGGACGCCAGCCGGGCAGCGTGGACGGCGCGCTCCTCCTCGAGCAGCTCGGTGGTGCGACCCAGCAGCGTCTCCCGGGCCTGCGTCGTGAGGCTGCGCACGGCCTGGTCGCCGAGCAGCGCCTCGAGCAGCCGCTGCGCGACAACCGACGTCCCGCCGGCCACGCCGACCTCCGCTCCCGTCAGCCCGCCGGTCGAGGCGAACACCGCGACCATCAGTGACGCCGCCGCCCCGTTGAGGCCCAGCGCGACGATGCGCGCCGAGCTGCGCTTGTCGCCGGCCTGGTCGCGCACGAGCTCCACGACCTCGTCCTGCCAGCGCTGCACGAGCCCCCTCGCACGTCCGGTCAGGGCGACGGTGCGCGGGCCGGCGGCGTCGATCAGCGCCGCTCCCGGGCCGGCACGCCAGGCGCGGTCGGTGTCCTGCCGTGCGCGCTCGACCGCCTCGACCAGCACCTGCACGAGGCCGTCGCCGAGCGCGTCGGTCAGCGGAGCCGCTGCGCTACGCCCGCCACGCCACAGCGCCGAGAACCGGTCCCGCAGGCGACCGATGCCGCTCTCGAGCCAGCGCAGCAGGTCGCCGGCACCGACGAACTCGTGCCACCGCGTGAGCACCTCGCCACGCAGCAGACGACCGTCGTCGACGGCCTCGCGCACGGTGCGCATCGCGTGCTCGTGCGCCGCCTCGGCGCGCTCGTCGAGGTCGGCGGCCGCGGCGAGCTGTGCCGTCACCGCGTCAGCGAGCGCGTGCGTGCGCTGTTCGAGGCTGTCCAGCGCGCCGCGCAACGTCGTGTCCACGACCTCGCGGCGGGCCTGCGCGTCGCCGGCGAGCGCGTCGAGGTGCGCGCGGACCTGCGCCGTGGCGTCGGCCGGCAGCTGCTCGTCGCTCACGCCGGCGCTCGGCACCACCAGCAGGGCCGCGTCGGCGAGCCCACCGTCGTCGAGCATCTGGCGCAGGTGGGCCGACACGGCGTCCCGCGCGTCGTCCTCGACGCGGCCGAGCACGATGGCGACGGAGGTGCCCCGCGCGGCGGCCGTGGTCAGCAGCTCCCACGGCACCGCGTCCGCGTACCGCGCCGGCGTGGTCGCGAACAGCCACAGGTCGGCGGCGGCCAGCAGCTGCCGCGACAGCTCGCGGTTCGCGCTGGCGACCGAGTCCACGTCCGGTGCGTCGAGCACGGCCAGGCCCGGTCCGATCCGCTCGCTGGCCACCAGCGCGAGCACCCCGTCGTCCTCGACCTGACGACCGCCCACGCGGCGCAGGCCGGGCAGCACGCGGTCGCCGGCGAAGGCGCCGCCGTCGTCGGGGTGGTGCACCAGCACGGGGGACCGGGTCGTGGGCCGCAGCACGCCGGTGCGGCTCACGGGCTCGCCGACGAGCGAGTTGACCAACGTCGACTTGCCCGCGCCCGTGGAGCCACCGACCACCACCAGCAGCGGCGCATCGCGGTCCGCCAGGCGCGGCAGCAGGTGGTCGCGGAGCTGGTCCACGAGCCGACGCTGGGTGACGCGTGCGTCCTCGGTCCCGGCCAACGGCAGCGGCAGCGTGACCGAGCCGACGTCCGCCGCGAGCGCGTCGACGGCAGCGATGAGGGGCGCGGTGTCGGTCATGCGGGGAGCCTAGGGGCGCGGGTGGGCCAGCCGTGAGCAGTAGCGTCGGCGACCATGTCTGCTCCGAACGTCGCCGTCGCCGCCCCGAACGCCCTCGCCTCGCAGGCGGGGGAGGCGCTCGCGCGCGCGGGTGGCAACGCCGTGGACGTCGCGGTCGCGGCGATGGTGGTGGCGTGCGTGAACGAGCCGGGGATCTGCTCGCTCGGTGGCGGCGGCTTCGCGACGATCGCGGAGCCCGGCCGGTCCCCGATGACGATCGACGGGTACGTCGCGATGCCGGGGCTCGGGCGTGAGGGTCCGACCGACCCCGGCTTCGACCTCTACACCGAGTACGGCGGTGGCGTCACGATCACGATCGGGCACGGCTCGATCGCGACGCCCGGCACGCCCCAGATGCTGGTGGAGCTCCACCGACGAGCGGGTCGCGCGTCGTGGCAGGACGTGCTGGACCCGGCGCTGGAGATCGCGCGCACCGGCTTCCCGCTCGGCTCGGCCAGCGACTTCTACCTCGACTACATCCACGACGACCTGTACGGCTGGCACCCGCCGAGCCACGCCGCGCTGCACCACCCCGACGGCTCACGCCTGGTGCGGGGCGAGCTGTGTCGACCGGCGCACCTCGACGAGACCATCGCGACGTGGCAGCAGGACCCCACCACGTTCAGCCACGGCCGGCTCGCGGAGCTGATCGTCGCGGACGTCGAGGCGGCGGGCGCGGCGCTCAGCCACCAGGACCTGCGCAGCTACGTGCCGGAGCTGCGCGAGCCGCTCTCGGTCGAGATCGGTGGCTGGACGCTGTCGACCAACCCCCCGCCGGCCGTCGGCGGTGCGGTGCTGGCGATGCTGCTGCGCGCGCTGAGGACTCCGCCCGGGCCCGACGGCTGGAGTGCGGCGGACCGCGCGCGCACCGTCGAGGTGCTGCGCGCCGTCATCGGGCACCACGTGGACGTGCTGGACCTCGCCGACGACCGCGAGGACGCCGGCTGGACCGCGGTGCAGCGGCTGGTGGACGACGGGCTGTCGGGGCTGACCGCGCCGTCGACCTGCCACGTGTCCGCGATCGACCGTGACGGGCTCGCCGTGGCCATCACCAGCAGCGCCGGGTACGGGTCGGGCGTGATGCCGCCGGGCACGGGCGTGTGGATGAACAACTGCCTCGGCGAGAAGGAGCTGACCCGGCGCGGCCCCGAGGGGTACGAGCCGGGGGAGCGGCTGCCGTCGAACATGGCTCCCACGGTCGGCCGCGCGCGCGACGGTCGGGTGCTGGCCGCGGGCTCGCCCGGCGCGGACCGCATCACCCCGTCGATGATGCACGCGCTGGCGGGCATCGCGGGCGGCATGTCGCTGCAGGCGGCGATCGACGCGCCGCGGATCCACCTCACGCGCTGGCCGGACGGCACCGAGCGGCTGGACGTCGAGGAGGACGTGCACCTCGACGCTGACGTCGCGCCTGAGGTGCCACGGCGGATGTTCGCGCCACACTCGATGTACTACGGCGGCGTCGCCATCACGATGGCGCACGCCGACGGCACCCTCGAGGCCGCCGCGGACCCGCGACGCGACGGCGGGACGGCCATCGTGTGAAGCACGCACTCTTCCTGCCCCCGT
>JBFGFG010000061.1:0-10455 GCA_041579655.1 Nitriliruptoraceae bacterium | reverse complement strand
GGGATCGGGAACTGGACGACGTCCGGGTCGCAGTTGGTGTCGAGGATCGCGACGACCGGGAGGCGGAGGCGGTTGGCCTCCTTGACCGCGATCTGCTCGATCTCGGTGTCCACGACCCAGATGGCGTCGGGAGCCTTCTGCATCTCGCGGATGCCGCCGAGGACGGTCTGCAGCTTCTCGTGCTCACGACGAAGCTTGATGACCTCCTTCTTGGGCAGCAGGTCGAAGGTGCCAGCCTCCTCCATGGCCTCCAGCTCCTTGAGGCGGTTGATGCGCCCCTGGAGGGTCTGGAAGTTGGTGAGCATGCCGCCCATCCAGCGCTCGGTCACGTACGGCATGCCGACGCGCTCCGCCTGGAACTCGATGACCTCCTGGGCCTGCTTCTTGGTGCCCACGAAGAGGATCGTGCCGCCACCGGCGACGAGGTCGCGCACGAAGGAGTACGCCTTCTCGATGCGCGGGACCGTCTGACGGATGTCGATGACGTAGATGCCGTTGCGCTCGCCGTAGATGAAGCGACGCATCTTCGGGTTCCACTTGCGGGTCTGGTGACCGAAGTGGACGCCAGCGTCGAGGAGCTGGCGCAGGGAGACGACTGCCATGGGTGTTTCCTGTTGAGGTGTGGTTGGGGATGCGTCGCAGGTCATCCGGGTGCTCATCTGTGAGCGAGGCCGATCCCGGCCGCCCCCGTCGCGTGCGGGGTGCGTGTCCGGGACACCGAGGCCACCCGTCGCTGGACGTGTGAGATGGTGAGGTGGGCGTGACGCCTGAGCGCACCGCGCCACCGGAAGCGCGCGAACGCCCGATGCAGGGCACCGGGCACGCGTGACGGTACCCCGCACGCGTACGCACCGTCCACCACGGTGAGGCAACGAGGGCGGTCACCGCACCCAACGGCCTCCGCCGCTCCGCGTGAGCGTCGCCACCAGCCGCCGCTGGGCCAGCGGGTCCACGTAGCGATCGCCGCGGCGGGCGGACCAGTGCAGCGTCTGTCGGCCGTGCGCCCAGCCGCTGCCGCCGAGCCGGGTGCCGGTCACGACCCAGCGCCCCCGCGCGACCGCGATCGACGCGAGCGGCCCGACCGTGGTGCGGACGGGGCCGTGGTCGACGGTCACCCAGCGCGAGCCGGCAACCCACCCGGCGAAGGTGACGCGCCCGGGCGCCGCCGCGCCCACCCTGGTGCCGGCCCTGACCTCGATGTCCACCCCGCGATGACCGGGCCCGAACCGCGTCGGCGCGTCGAAGCGCTCCCCCACCGGGCCGTCGGCCGGCAGCTCGAGCACCACGGCCGAGGTCCGCGGCGCCCCGACGAGCAGCAGCATCACGGTGATCACGCTCACGACCACGCCCCGCACCATGCTCCCGTCCGTCGGTCCGAGCGACCGTACGAACGGGTGTGCCCGTCACGGCGGACGGGCACGACGGGTTGTGGACAGCCTCGTCAGCCGGCGGTGTCGCGCTCGAGCTTGGTGCGCATCGAGAGGATCGCCTTGCTGTGGATCTGGCACACGCGGGACTCGGTCACGCCGAGCACCTCGCCGACCTGCGCCAACGTCATGCCCTCGAAGTAGTACAGCGCCACCACCTGCTGCTCGCGCTCGGTGAGGCGGTCCACCGCGTCACGCAGCAGCTCGCGCAGCACGCTGCGGTCCAGCGCCTCGTCCGGCGTCACGGCGTCGTGGTCCACCACGGTGTCGACCACGGTGAGCGTGCCGCCGTCGCTGCTGCCCAGCGCGCTGTCGAGCGCGGCCACCGACGTCATCGAGATCTGCGTCAGGGCGTCGGCGAGCTGCTCGTCGCTCATCTCGAGCTCGAGCGCGAGCTCCTCGTCGGACGGGGCGCGGTTCAGCAGCGTCTGCAGCTTCGTGATCGCCCGCTCGATGTCGCGCGCCTTGCGGCGCACCGAGCGAGGAACCCAGTCCATCGAGCGCAGCTCGTCCACGATCGCACCACGGACGCGACGCACGGCGTAGGTCTCGAACTTGAAGCCCGTGTCGACGTTGAACTTCTCGATGGCGTCGAGCAGACCGAACATCCCGTAGGACGTCAGGTCACCACGCTCGACGTTCGACGGCATGCCGACGGCCATGCGGCCGGCCACGTACTTCACCAACGGCGCGTACCGCAGGATCAGCTGCTCGCGGATCTCGGAGGTCGGCGTCGAGCGATAGGCCAGCCACAGGCTGAGCTCATCGGGATCCACATGTGCTCCGGGCGCGGTCGACGTGCGGCGGAGGCTACCGAGCACGCAGCCCGACATGTCGGCATCCGAGGACCCATCCCACTCGGCTCGGTCGCGGGGTCAGGGCGCACGACGCAGGCGCACGCCCTCGGGGCCCTCGGCGACCTCACCGGCGACCCGCCCGCGCACGATGCAGGCCATCGTCTCGGGCAGGGTCAGGCCAGCCGCGGACGCGAGCGCCGAGGCGCGCACCGGTCGCGGCCAGCGTTGCCGCAGCTCGGTGAGCACCTTCGGCGGCAGCACCGAGACCGTGTCGGCCCCGCGCTCGCCGTGAGCGCCCGGCCCCCCGGTCACCGACAGCGCGGCCAGCAGGTCCGACGGATCCGCGCACACGGCGGCTCCCTCGCGCAGCAGCAGGTGCGGCGCGGCGGAGCCGGGCGCGCGCACGTCTCCGGGCACGGCCAGCACCTCGATGCCGGCGTCGGCCGCAACGCCGGCGGTCACCAGCGCACCGCTCCCCTCTCGGCCCTCGACCACCACCACGGCGTCCGCGAGCCCGGCCACGATCCGGTTGCGCGACCGCACGGCGCCGGGTCGGGGCGGCGTGCCCGGCAGCAGCTCGCTCACGATCGCCCCGCCACCGTCGAGCACGCGGTCGAACAACCCACCCGCTCGTGCGTGCTCCTGCGGGTAGGGCACGTCGTGGCCGCACCCGAGCACCACCACCGTGCCGTGCCGCGCCGACGCACCGTGGGCGGCCGCGTCGATGCCGCGGGCGCCACCGCTGACCACCGTCACGCCGGCCTCCGCAGCTGCCTGCGCCAGCCACGCGGCGACACCGGTGCCGTACGGCGTCGCGCGTCGAGCTCCGACCACGGCAACGGCCGGGCCGGGCGGGAGTCGGTCCGGCCCCCGCCACGCCAGCAGGGCCGGCGGCCCAGGCACGCGGTCGATCACGCTGGGCCAGGCCGGGTCACCGGCCAACGCCACGCGCACGCCTAGTCCCTGCCACACCCGCGCCGCCTCCTGCGCGGCCGCCCGCTGCCCCGACGACGGCTGCGGCGGGGCGACCTCGAGCGGCAGCGTCCCGTCGGGGTCCTGCGCCGCGGCGCGCAGCGCTGCCCGGCCGACGGCGTCGCTCAGCAGCGCGACCGTGTCCGCGAGCTGCTGCGGCCTCGTGCCCTCTGCGGCCACGGCGTCCCACACGCTCATGCGGGCACCGCCAGCCGGTAGCCCGCCGCCTCGTCGACGTGGGCGTCGCTCACCCCCGCGCTGTCGTCGAGGTCCGCGATGGTGCGCGCGACCCGCATGCAGCGCTCCACGCCACGCGCCGACCAGCCGAGCGCGTCGGCGACCCGGGCCACCCGCCGTTGCGCATCCACGCCGACGGCGCGGCGCAGCACGGCCCAGCGCACCTGGCTGGTGAGGCCGCCGTCCCGCTCGAGCGCGACGGCACGCGCGACGCGCACCCGGGCGGCCACGACGTCGGTGGCCTCACCGGCGGGCAGCTCGACCAGCGTCGCTGCAGGCACGCGCTCGAGCTCGACCTGGAGGTCGATGCGGTCCAGCAGCGGCCCCGACAGCCGGCCGCGGTACCGGGTCACCTGATCCGGCCGGCAGCGGCACGTCCGGTCGTCGCGGCCGAGGTCGCCGCAGGGGCACGGGTTGGTGGCAGCCACCAGCTGGACCCGTGCCGGGTAGCGCACCGTGCCTGCGGCCCGGGTCAGCGCGACGGTGCCGCCCTCGAGCGGCTCGCGCAGCCCGTCCAGCACGTGGCGTGGGATCTCGAGCAGCTCGTCGAGGAACAGCACCCCGTGGTGCGCGCACGAGATCGCACCGGGACGCGGGATGCCGGACCCGCCGCCCAGCAGCCCGGCCGCCGACGTCGAGTGGTGCGGCGCGCGGAACGGCGGTCGCAGGTCCAGCGGGGCGTCGGGATCGCGTTCGCCGGCCGCCGACAGCACCGCTGCCGACTCCAGCGCGTCGTCGAGCGCCAGCGGTGGCAGCAGGCCCGGCAACCGCTGGGCGAGCAGCGTCTTGCCGCAGCCCGGCGGCCCGGCCAGCAGCAGGTGGTGTCCTCCGGCGGCAGCGAGCTCGACGGCGCGGCGACCGAGCTCCTGCCCACGCACGTCGGACAGGTCGAGCCCGTCGCTGTGCTCGACCGGTGCCGGCGCAACCGGCTGCTCGGGGCGCAGGCCGTCACGCAGCACCGCCACGAGCTGCCCGAGGTCGTCGACCGCCAGCAGCCGCACCCCGTGCACCAGCGCCGACTCCGCCGACCCCCGCAGCGGCACGGCCACCCGCTCGGCGCCGAGCCGAGCTGCCGCCGCCACCAGCGGCAGCATGCCCGGGACCGGCCGCACCAGCCCGTCCAGCCCGAGCTCACCGATCGCCGTCAGCCCTACCACAGCGCCTGCGGGCACGACACCGGTGGCCGCGAGGATCGCGACCGCGATCGAGAGGTCGAACCCACCGCCGACCTTGCGCAGCTGCGCCGGCGCGAGGTTCACCACCACCTTCCCCTCCGGCCACGGCAGCCGCAGCCTGTGGAACGCCGCGCGGACCCGGTCCGCCGACTCGCGCACGGCCGCGTCCGGCAGCCCCACCAGACGCAGCCCCGGCAGCCCCTGCCCCGTCGAGCACTCCACGTCCACGCGGTGGGCCTCGAGGCCGACCAGCGCCACCGCCGAGAGTCGCGCGTGCATCAGAACGCCCCTTCGACGTGCTCGAGCCGTCCCGGGCGGTCACGGGGCAGCAGCAGCCCGACCACGTCGAAGCGCACCCGCCGGTACGGCAGCTCGCCGCTGACCAACAGCGCGGACGTCAACCGGCGGATCGCCGCCTGCTTGCGTGGCGTGACCGCGGCCAGCGGTCCGCCGTGCGCGTTCGACCGGCGGGTCTTCACCTCGGTCACGACCACCAGCCCGCGGCGGTGGTCGAGCGCGACCACGTCCAGCTCGCCGCGCAGCTCGCCGCGGCGCAGCGCCCAGTTGCAGGCGACGACGTCGAGGTCGTCGTCACCGGTCAGGTGCGCGACGGCGATTCGCTCGCCGACCCGGCCGAGGGGCTCGGCAGGCGGGACGAGGCAGTGGACAGGGGCAGCGGTGTGTGTGGTCATGCCGCCGGTCTACGGCCGCCGCGAGACCCGCGTCGGACGGGCCGGTGCTGCCTGTGGACGAACGGCTACCGCCCCGTCTCAGGGCGGGCAGCGGCGGAGGCAGCGGCCAGCGACCAGTCCCTGGCCGCCCGCTGCACGGCGTCGCGCTCGAGCCCCTCCGGCGTCGTCGGTGCCCACCACACGACGGCGACGGGGCCACCCGGCACTGCGAACGCGTCGACCTCCATCGACATCCCGTCCGGTGCGACCAGCGGCTCACCGCCGAGCACGATCCGCTCGACCCTCCACGCGCTGCCGAGGCGCAGCACCAGCTCCTCGTGGGTCGGGCGCTCCATGACGATGCCCCCGACGCCGTCGGCGAACGTGACGCTGCCGACGACGCCAGCGGCCACGGTGGCCTCACCTCTGTCGAGGACGCGCAGCGTGGCGCGCTGCATGAGCGGCGTCGCCGAGCGCTCCCACACCGTCTCGGGGAGGTGGAACTCCGGGTCCGGGAGCGCAGCGATCAGGCCCTCCGCGTCGAGCCCCGCGTAGTCCAGCGGGGACATCGCCCGGGACGGCTGGGCCAGTCCCTCATACGGGCCCTCCTCGAACGGTTCGTGCTGCTCGAAGGGTTCGTACTGCTCGAGGCCGTACGGGAGGGTCCCGACCTCCTCGATCCGGGTCGGACCGCTCCCAGGGCCGAACTCGACGCGGACGGTCGGGCCGCCTGTGCCGAACCCCATGCGCCCCACGCTGCCCGAGCCGCCGAGCAACGCGAGCAGCGCCACGGCCCCGATCGCCACCCGCGCGACGGCCGCAGCGGACGGCCCAGATCCGGACACGAACCGACCTCGGTCGGTCTCCCGTCGTGACGACCACGGCCGCTCGGATCGCAGCGGCGGGTCGTCGAACATCCCGCGTCCTGCGGGTCCGTGCTCGGACGAAGACGGCCAGCTCGGCTCGTCGTCGTCACGCACGTTCGGTCCTCCTCCGGGCTCACCCAGAAGGTTCGACGGATCGAGCCGCCTCACCTGCTGTATCAGCCGAACACACCGAAGGCCCACAACAGCGCCGGGACCACCAGGGCGATGCCGGCCACGAGCAGGCCGATGTCCTGCCACTTGCCGTCGCGGTACTTGCGGGTGGCGTTGAAGCCCATCTCAGCGCTCCTCGAGGAAGGGCGGCACGGCCGGGTCGTCGTGCGCGAGCTCCTCGACGTTCACGTCGCGGAAGGTCAGCACGCGGACCGTCTTGATGAAGCGGGCCGGGCGATACATGTCCCACACCCAGGCGTCCTCGAGCTTCAGCTCGAACCACGTCTCGTCGCCGCCGCCACCGCGCGGGATGACCTCGACCCGGTTGCAGAGGTAGAACCGTCGCTCGGTCTCGACGACGTAGGTGAACATGCGCACCACGTCGCGGTACTCGCGGTACAGCCCCAGCTCGAGGTCGCCCTCGTAGTCGTCGAGCTCGTCATCGATCATCGTGGCACCTCCTCGCCGGCGTGGCGTCCATGAGGAGGCTACCGGCGGGCCCGTGCAGGCCCGCCGGCTCGCGCGCGGTCAGTCCTCGCAGAGCGGGGTGAGACCGAGCGGCTCGAGGCAGCGGGTCTCGCGCAGCTCGACCGGGGTCTCCAGCAGCGTCGGGACGTCCCCGGTTGCCGCGACGAAGATCGGGTTGGAGACCGGCTTTGGCCCGCCGAGCGTGCCCGGCAGCCGCGTGTCACCCGACACGATGAACATGCGGCCGGTGTGGTCCATCTGGATCGAGTGGAAGTCACCGAGGCGCCGGTCGCCGTTGCCGAGCGCGTTGCACCCGGTGCCGGTGCAGAGCTGGCCGATGTGGATCGGCTCCTCGGTGGCACGTGCGACCGACCACCGCGCCGGCCCCTCGTTGACGCCGTCACCGTCGCAGTCCGTGCCGTTGGCGTTCATGGAGTACGCGGCGTACAGGTACATGTGGTCGTCGTTGTACTCGCCGGTGGCGAGGTCGGGGCCGGTGCCGAGCCACGTGATCGCCACGCGGCCGTCGTCGCCGGCGATCGCCCACGGCCACTGCGCGTCGTGCGCGTAGCCGAGCTGCTCCTCGACGTCGATCTCGGTCACGGTCCAGCGCTCGGTGTCGCGGTCGAAGGCGCTGACGTGCACACGACCGTCGGCGGTCTTGTCGTTGGGACCGGTGTAGCCCGACGCGTACGGGATGTAGGCGTTGCCCGCGCTGTCCGCCGCGACGTTGACGAACGGTCCGGTCGTGCGCGGGGTCGCGACCCCGGACGCCGACAGGTTGTGGGTGGTCCAGCTCTCGCCGTCGTCGGCCGAGATCGAGATCCCGGTGCCGCCGGCGATCGGGCCGATGATCCCGTCGTCCGGGTTCGCGGGGTCCGTCACTGGCTTGTCGTCGAACGGCGGTGAGCCGAGCGGCAGCCAGGTGACGCCACCGTCGCGCGAGCGCAGGAACTGCTTGGGGAGGTTGACGTACAGGAACACCTCGTCGGCCTCGTTGGCGACCAGCCACGGCCGGTCACCGGGCCACACCTCGGGGTGCGCCAGCAGGAACGACTGGCCGTCGTCGCGCGACGAGAACACGGCCGTGTTCACGAGGTCGATCTCGACGTTGTAGATCGTGCCTGCCTGGTCCATCGCGAAGTCAGGGTCGGAGAACCCGGTGGAGGTCAGCGAGTGCGGCCCCTGCCCGGTGCCCGCGATGCCGACGTACTCCCAGCTCTCACCGAAGTCGACGGAGCGCCAGTTCAGCGTCTGGTTGAAGTAGCCGACCGCGAAGTCAGCGCTGCCCGGCACGTGTCCGCCGTCCGGCTGGTAGTGGGTCGTGCCCGCGTGGGCCGACACCAGGATCGAGCCGTCCTCGGCGGTGATCGCCACCGGTTCGCCACCCGACCGGTCGGCGTCGATGTACACCTTCGGCGCGAACGTCAGCGGCGGCGGCGCCTCACCGCACCCTGCGACCTCGCCGCTCGAGGCCACGTTCGTGCCGGCGACGAGCCCCAGCGTGAGCAGCGCGGCGACGGCCCGCCACGCGCCGGACCGGTTGAGGTTGCTGCGCATCCGAGGACTCCGCGTCGAGGACAGCTGTCCTGCGGTGGCTTCGCCGCGGAGGCGCCGGACTCCTGCCCCGACCTCAGACCGCCAGACGGGTCTGGCGCAGCGCCACGATCGGCGCCCAGCTGTGCCGGTGCAGCACGCACGGCCCGTGCTCGTCCAGCGCGGCGAGGTGCGCGGGCGCGGGGTAGCCCTTGTTCGACGCGAACTCGTACTGCGGGTGCGTCTCGTGGTGGTCGATCAGCATCCGGTCGCGGGTGACCTTCGCCACGATGGAGGCAGCAGCGATCGACGCGCTGTGCGCGTCGCCGTGCACGATGCGGACCGTCGGCGTGCCGTAGTGGGACAGGAAGTCCCAGCTGCCGTCCAGCAGCAGCACGTCGGGCCGCACGGGCAGCGCGTCCACGGCCCGCGCCGCGGCCACCCTGATCGCGTCGCTCATGCCGAGTGCGTCGATCTCGTGGTTGCTGGCGTGCCCGACGCCGATGCCCTCGGCGAAGCCCTCCAGCCGCGTCTTGAGCTGCTCGCGTCGCGCAGCGTCCAGCATCTTGGAGTCGCGCAGCTTGTACATCCGCCGGTCGCTGGGCAGCACGACCGCGGCGTAGGTGACCGGACCGGCCCACGCCCCTCGGCCCACCTCGTCCACGCCGGCCACGACCAGGTCGCGGTCCCAGTAGCGCTGCTCGTGGCGCACGCCGGGCACGTCAGGCAGCCGGATCGTGCGTCCGGTGCTGGTGCGCTTGACGTTGCGACGTCGGGTCACTGGTGCGGCCATGCCTCGACCGTAGCCACGACGGCCAGTCGTGACCGACCGACGTCAGCCGACGTCGTTGAGGTCGTAGCTCTCCAGCCCGCCGATGTGGTCCGGCGGCCAGAGGATGAACGCCGCGCGACCCACGACGTCCTCGATCGGGACGTACCCGAGCCCGAGCCGCGAGTCGGCCGAGTTCGGTCGGTTGTCACCGAGCACGAACAACGTGCCCTGCGGGACCTCGAAGGGACCGAAGGACCGGTCGTCGGCGTTGACCACGAACGGCTCGTCGATCTCGACGCCGTTGACGGTCACCACCCCGTCGGTGATCAGCACGGTCTCGCCGGGCAGCCCGATGACGCGCTTGACGAAGTCACGGGCGTCGGCCGGGACCAGCCCGAGGAAGCGGCCCACGCCGGTCACGAGTCCCGACACCGCCGAGCCGTTGCTGGGGACCTCGGTCTCGTCGCCCGCGAACACCACGACCTCGCCCCGCTGGGGCTCGCGGAACAGGTAGGTGAGCTTCTCGACCACCATGCGGTCGTCGACCTGCAGTGTCGGCACCATCGATGCGGACGGGATGTAGAACACCTGGACGACGAAGGTGCGCAGCAGGAACGCCAGCAGGAACGCCACCAGCAGCAGCACGGGCAGCTCGCGCATGAAGGACAGCAGCGAGTCGTCGCCGGCCTTGCGCGAGCTCGATGACATGCGTGGGGTGCTGCTCACGAAGACGTTCCTGGACACGGAGGGGCGATGCACACGGCGTGCTGCCGGTGACCGCGAAGCAGCGTAACGAGCGACGACCCGCCGAGCGCGGATGGCGCGCCGGGCGGGTCGTCGAGTTCTGTGAGCGACCGACTCAGATGTCGGTGCGCTTCTCCTTGATGCGGGCCTTCTTGCCCGTGCGCTCGCGGAGGTAGTACAGCTTCGCGCGACGGACCTTGCCGCGACGCGTCACCTCGAGCTGCTCGATGACCGGGCTGTGGACCGGGAAGATGCGCTCGACGCCGACGCCGAAGCTGATCTTGCGGACCGTGAAGGTCTCGCGCAGGCCGCCACCCGAACGGGCGATGACGACGCCCTCGAACAGCTGGATGCGGGAGCGGGTGCCCTCGATGACGCGAACGTGCACGATGACGTTGTCGCCGGGCCAGAAGGCCGGCAGGTCATCGCGCAGGCGCGACTTCTCGACGATGTCGACGGTGTTCATCTGTCTTGTCCTTGCGGTGGGCACGACCGGTCCCCCGGCGCACCGGGAGGGACGTGCATGGAGGCCTCAGGACCGCGAGCGGACGCAACGTTCATCACGGAAGGGCCGGGACGTGGCCGCCGGGTCACCCCGCGCAGCCGAGCGCGAGCCGTG
>JBFGFG010000060.1:0-10547 GCA_041579655.1 Nitriliruptoraceae bacterium | reverse complement strand
CGGGTGCAGCTTGTCGAGCGAGGCGAGGCTGAGGCCGCACGCCATCGCGTCCCGCAGGGTGTCGCCCTCGAGGCGCGGCCCGACGCCGCCCGCCATCGCTGAGAGCCACGTGGTGTCCTCCCAGTAGCGGGTGAAGCGAGTCTCGTAGGTGGCCCGGTCGTAGTCGGGGCCGCACGAGCCTGCCTCGTACGTGCCGAGGCGGCCCTGCGACCAGTCGCCGTAGCTGTGCACCAGCGCGCCCCACGCGGCGCCGGAGCCGCAGGACGACACCAGCAGCACCTGGGCCCCGGCTGCGGCGATGTCGTCGAAGCTCGTGCCCAGCGGCAGCCTGGCGCAGGAGGCCTTGCCGGCGGGTCGGTACAGCACGTCACCGAGGACGTCCTGGATCACGGCAGCCGCGGCGTCGTGGCCCGCAACGCCCTCGAGGTGGTCCTCGACGTCGATCATGATGACCTCGCCGGGGTTGGCGTCCAGCCAGCCGCGGATCTCGCGCAGGCCGTCCTCCAACGGCCGGTCCGCGCTGCAGCCGAGGTGCGGGCCGGTCGCGTGGCACAGCACCGGCAGGCCGCCGCCGGGGTTCACACCTGAAGTGGAGGCGTGCCAGGTGTGCACGTCCAGCTCGATCTCGCGCATCTCCATGCGCAGCTGGTCGGCGATGCCGTAGTAGTGGTTGGGGTCGCTGTTCGCGACGCTCGGCAGGTACGCGGTCGCGTTGTACGAGTTGTGCGACGACAGCAGCTGCGCGCTGCGCAACGGCAGCGCCGTGCCGAGCTCGCGCTGCAGACCGTGCAGCGTCGAGAGCGCGGAGCTGGCGTAGGCGTCCACGAGCGCCGGGTCGACCGTGACGCCGCGCACGGCGCCGCACGCGTCCGTCGGGACGACGCCGGGCTGGTCGCAGAGGCCGGCGGCCAGCGTGCGGCCCGCCTGCACCGTGGCGCACGCACGCGGGCCGACCTGCGGGACGGTGTCGCACTCGTCGGCGCCGATCGCCGCCGCGGGCAGCGACGTGAGGCTCAGCGCGAGGGCGAGGGACAGCAGCAGCGGGCGACGCATCAGGGCTCCGGCGGGAAGGAAGGCACGACGAGAGGTTCGACGCACACGGCGTCAGCCCCTCCAACGAGCACCGCGGTCGCGCGTCACGCGCGGGTGGCCGCTCAGCCCTTCTTGATCGTCGCGCTGATCGCGCCGATGCTGCCGATGAAGCCGGCGAACGACGCCGGGTGCACGGACTTGCCGGTGCTGCACAGCGCCACCGACATCGACCGGTCCGGGTCTGCCCAGAGCAGGATGTTGGTGAAGCCGAGGTGGCCGTACGCGTTGGGGGCGTTCAGGCCGAACAGGCCCACGCCCTGCTCGTTGAGCATGAAGCCGCTCGAGAACCGGATCGGCGCGGGGACGCTGCCGTCGATCACGAGGCGTCCGGCCGGACGGATCGCGTCGGCGGTGGTCTCCGGGTGGATGATGCGCTGCCCGTCGATCGAACCGCCGAGCCGCATCGCCTCGAAGAAGCGGCACGAGTCCTCGGCGCTGGCGTACATGTTGCCGGCCGGGACCACGGCCTCGCGGCCCGCGGCGCTCTCCATGATCGGGGTGACCAGCGCCGTCGGCACGCCGAGGAGGTTGTCGATCAGGGGGGAGATGATCGGCATCGCCGGCGGACCGGTCCAGGCGCTGCGGGCGGCGACCTGCGGCGCGTCGCCCGGGTGGCCGTACGTCATCTGTGAGCTCCCGAGCGGGCCCGCGATGAAGCGCGCCAGCAGCTCGTTGAGCGGCGCACCACCGGCGCGGATCGCGACCTCGCCGAGGATGTAGCCGCTGGTCGCGGCGTGGTAGGC
The DNA here is from genome assembly GCA_041579655.1 of Nitriliruptoraceae bacterium. Classification (GTDB taxonomy): domain Bacteria; phylum Actinomycetota; class Nitriliruptoria; order Nitriliruptorales; family Nitriliruptoraceae; genus JBFGFG01. The sequence goes on along the minus strand of JBFGFG010000060.1, from coordinate 8,712 downwards.
CTGCGAGGCACCGGGCCGTGTGTCGGCGGGGGCTGCGCACAGCCGCGCGAGCACGGTGTCGTGGTCCAGCAGCCGGTCGGCGTCGTCGCCGACCTTCATCGGCATGCGCGAGATGCCGGCGCGGTGGGTCATCAGGTGGCGGACGGTGATGCCGCCCTTGCCGCGCTGGCCGAACTCCGGGATCCACTCCGTGACGGGTGCGTCGAGGTCGACCACGCCGTCCTCGGCGAGCCGGTGCAGGATCACGGCGGTGAACGCCTTGGAGCCCGAGTACAGGCACAACGGGGTGCGGGCCGTCATCGGCGCGGCGGCCTCCTCGTCGTCCGGTGCGAAGCCGGTCGCGAGACCGATGCCGCGTGACAGCAGCACCTCGCCGCGGCGACGGATGACCAGCGACAGCCCCGGCTGGAGCCCGGTGCGGTACTGGTCCTCGACGCTCTTCCAGATGCGCGCGACGGCCTTCGGCGACACGTCGAGCGAGCGCGGCGCCACCTCGAGCTCGTGGTCGATCGTGGTGACGGAGCCGAGGTCCCGGGGGACCGGGACGCGCATCGGTGCCCCGGTGGTGGAGAGACGCCACGGGTTCAGCGCTCGGGTGAGCGGGCTCGCCATGCCGCGCACGCCGTCGGGGACGAGCCCCTGGACGCGACCGGGGGCGTGCGTGAGCAGCTGCTGCGCGAACACGGAGGCTCCACGGTTCGGTCGGGACGTGTGAGGGGTGACGCTACGGGGCATCGTGACCGCCGGAGGCACACCGCGACCGGGGACGTCGTCCCTGTCGGCGGGCCCGCGGCGGACAGCAGCACACGGTTCGCGCCCTTCGACGCACTCCAGCCCGTATTTTGGTCCGCAGCCAGTGGACAACCGAACACCGACGCATAGGCCCCACGCCATGGCGATCACCCAGGACGTTCCCGCACGACGCCGCCGGAGCGACGCGCCCGTCGTCGTCCCGAAGGTCGGCGCGCTGCCCGAGTCCACCGGTGACGTGCACCAGCGCCTGCGTGTGGTGCTCGACGGCGAGCACGCCGAGGTGCGCGAGGCGGTGCGCTCCGTGCTGCTCGAGGAGGGCTTCTCGCCGGTGTACGACATGCCCACCGACGAGCACCGCGAGCGCGTGCTGCGCCAGCTGCAGCGCATCGGTGAGACCGACTTCCCGGCCCGCGGCTTCCCCGCGTCGGTCGGCGGCGGCGGTGACGTCGCCGGGTTCGTCACCGGCTTCGAGGAGCTCAGCTACGGCGACGTGTCGCTGCAGGTGAAGGTGGGGGTCCACTTCGGGCTGTACGGCGGCGCGGTGCAGCACCTCGGCACCGAACGGCACCACCAGGCGTACCTGCCGGGTGTGATCGACACCTCGACGCCCGGCTGCTTCGCGATGACCGAGACCGGTCACGGCTCGGACGTGCAGTCGCTGGGCACGCAGGCCACGTACGACCGGGACAGCGAGGAGTTCGTCCTCGAGACCCCGGACCGCGAGTCGTGGAAGGACTACATCGGCAACGCGGCAGCGCACGCGACCCACGGCGTGGTGTTCGCGCAGCTGGCGACCCTCGGCGAGCAGCACGGCGTGCACGCGTTCGTCGTTCGGATCCGCGACGACCAGGGCAACGTCATGCCTGGCATCGAGATCGAGGACGACGGGCACAAGCTCGGGCTCAACGGCGTCGACAACGGCCGCATGGCGTTCCACGGCGTGCGCGTGCCCCGGACGGACATGCTCGACAAGTTCGCCAGCGTCGCCGCCGACGGCACGTACTCGAGCCCGATCGAGAACCCGAACCGTCGCTTCTTCACGATGGTCGGCACGCTCGTGCAGGGACGCGTCGCGGTGTCCGGCGCTGGCGTCGGCGCGGCCAAGCTCGCGCTGGCGATCGCGGTGGGCCACGCCGAGCGGCGCACGCAGTTCCAGCCCGCCGACGGCGAGCCCGAGACCACGCTGATGGACTACCTCAGCCACCAGCGGCGGATCCTGCCGGCGCTGGCACGCACCTACGCCTACCACTTCGCCCAGCGCGAGCTGGTGACGCAGCTGCATGACATCTTCACGGGGGTCGCGGGTCCGGACGACGGTGACGAGCGCCGTCGGCTCGAGACCCGGGTCGCCGGGCAGAAGGCGCTGTCGACCTGGCACGCGACCCGCACGATCCAGATGGCGCGCGAGGCGTGCGGCGGCTTCGGCTACCTCTCCGAGAACAGGCTCGGGCAGCTGAAGTCCGACATGGACGTGTTCACCACGTTCGAGGGCGACAACACCGTGCTGCTCCAGCTGGTCGCCAAGGGGCTCCTCACCCAGTTCAAGGAGGAGTTCGGCGACATGGACCCGTGGCAGACCACGAAGTACGTCGCCGACCAGGTGGTCGAGGCGGTGGTGGAGTGGTCCTCGGCGCGCACCGCGATCATGCGCTTCCTCGACGGCCTGCCCGGTCGTGGCGAGGAGGCCAGCCTGCTCGACCGCGGCTGGCAGCTGCAGATGTTCGCCGAGCGCGAGGAGCACCTCGTGGCGTCGGCGGCGAAGCGGTTGCGCTCGCTGATGTCGGACAACACCCCGTTCGAGGCGTTCAACTTCGTGCAGGACCACCTGCTGACCGCGGCGCAGGCCCACGCGTCGCGCACCGTGCTCGAGAGCTTCGTGGCCGGCATCGAGGAGGTGCAGGACGAGGAGGTCCGCGACCTGCTCAACGCCGTGTGCGATCTGTACGCGCTGTCTGTGATCGAGGAGCAGCGGGCATGGTTCATGGAGCACGGCCTGATGAGCGCGAACCGCTCCAAGGCCGTGGTCGGGACCATGAACGGGCTGTGCCGCGACCTGCGGTCGCACGCGAGCGGTCTGGTGGACGCCTTCGGCATCCCCGAGCAGCTGATCGGCGCGCCGATCGCCGTGCGCCGGCCGGGCGAATCCTACGTCGACGCCCGTGACCGCATCGCCCGTCCCTGACGACGCCACGACACACGACATCACCCGAAACGACGAGAGGACGAGACATGGCCTTCGGCCGCAAGGAACGTTGGTACTGGTGCCAGGAGCACGAGCGCGCGGAACCGAGGAAGTCGGCCTGCGCCCGCGACAAGCGGCTCGGCCCGTACGAGTCCAAGGAAGCCGCAGAGCGCTGGAAGGAGCGCTTCGAGGAGCGCGCTGAGGCCGCCGAGGAGTTCGACGAGAAGTGGCAGACGGCCGGCCTCGACGAGGACGGCTCGGCCGGCTGAGTGACGTTCGTCACGCCCACACAGCGCGCGCATCCGCTCGCCCACCGCGACAGCCCGGTGGGCGAGCCGGTATCGTCAGCAGCGGTTCCCGCCGCCGGACACCACTCGCCACACGGCCCCTGATGCCTGTGTCGCACCGGCCCTTGCGGGAGATGATCGGGGAGTCGGACGCTGCGCACCTCGTGCGCGCGTCGCCGGCTTCCCATGACGCCGCGGAGCGACCGTGACGTACGAGAAGCGACGTGACCTCGCGCAGGCCGAGCTCGACGGCTGGCTGGACGAGGCAGGTCTCGCGCGCCTCCGTGCGGACCAGCAGGGCTGGATCGAGGTGCTCGAGGCGCTGCAGCGCACCGCCGAGAAGAACCTCGCACACGTGCGCTCGACGGTCCACGGTCCGGAGCGTCGGCTCGTGCTCGAGGACTTCGAGGCCGACCGCGACCGCATCGCCGAGCGCCTCGCGTCGCTGCGTGGCGACGCGGCCACCAAGGACAGCGGTAAGGACAGCGGCAAGGACGGAAGCAAGGGAGGCAGCTCGGCGAACGAGCCCAAGAGCGGCCGCCGCCGCGGGGCCGAGCCGAAGGCCGCCGAGCCCGAGCCTGTCGTGGACGAGCTCGCCGGCACCGGCACGGCCCAGCTCCAGCTCTCCTGGGGCGAGGGCACGCTGATCGCGTGGGGCGGCGGCATGCACGCCGACAACGACGACCTCGACACCCTGCGCGGACGCCTCTCGATGCTGGGCGCGCCCGCTGCGGCCTGGACCGAGTGCGACCCGATCCCGCTGCCCGACGGCAGCCACGCACCCGCCGTGTCGACGCAGCTCTCGTCGGTGCTCGGCTGGCTCGTCGCGCTGCAGACCACCGCCGGTGACCCGTTCGTGGGCGCCTCCGCGTCGTGGATGGCGCTGGTCGCGGCGCTCGGCGTGCGGCTCGCAGCCCGTGGCCGCGTCGTGCCGCAGCTGTCGACCGACCGCGGCCGTGGCAACGGCGGTCGCAGCGACGCCCGCGTCAGCTGGGCGGCCGGCCTCGTGGACCGCACCCAGCTGCGCACCCTGTCGCGCGCCATGCCGGGCGTCGTCACGGTCGCCCGCAGCCAGCGCGACCCGCTGCTGGTGACGCTGTCGCTGCTGGACGCCACCACCGACACGATCTGCCGCCAGGCCGCCGCGATGGTCGAGGTGCCCGCCGCGCCGACGCGTGCGAACTCCTCGCCGCAGCTCGCCGAGGTCGTGCTCGCGCACCTCAACGGCACCACGGTCAGCGGGCAGACCCGCGACGTGCAGGAGATGCACAAGGCGCTGCGCCGCTGGGCCCGCACCGTGATGGGCGAGCAGCACGTGCGCCTCGTGATGGAGATGGACGCCCCCGACGACGGTGAGGCGTGGGAGCTGCGCGTGCTGGCCAGCATCGGCCGCGGCAACCTGCTGCCGGTCGAGGCGGCGATGTCGCAGGCGAACCAGACCCGCCGCCAGCGCATACTGCGGGAGTTGGAGCGCCTCGAGCGCACGTACGGGAAGCTCAAGCGCGGGCGCATCCGCGGCGAGGTCGTGCTCAACCAGAACGAGGCCTGGCAGCTGATGTCGGTCGAGGGCCGCAAGCTGCTTGACCAGGGCTTCGACGTCCGCGTGCCGCTGCTGCAGAAGCGCAAGGCACGCATCGGCCTGCGCGTCACCGCGGTCGAGGAGCACCGCATCGAGGACGAGGGCGAGAAGCGCTCGGCCAACGACCTGCACAACGTGATCTGGTCCGTGATGCTCGACGACGTCGAGGTCGACGCCGACGAGATCCGCCGCCTCGCGTCCGAGTCGCGCCCGATGGTGCGCAGCCACGGTCGCTGGGTCGAGGTCGACCACGCCGACCTCGCCGCTGCCGCGGAGGCGCTCACCGAGCGCGAGGCCCACAGCCGGATGTCCGGCGCCGACATGCTGCGCTACGCCCTCGGCCTCGAGGAGTCGCCGCTCGGCGACGTCTCGATCGCCGGTCAGTCCTGGGCGACCCAGCTGCTGGAGTCCGCCAGCGACCTGCCCGAGGACCCGCCCACCGAGATGGACGGCTTCGACGGCGAGCTGCGCAGCTACCAGGCGCACGCCGCCGCGTGGCTGGACTTCCTCGACCAGGCCGGGCTCGGCGGCATCCTCGCGCTGGACATGGGCCTGGGCAAGACCCCGACGCTGCTGGCGCACCTGACCACCTCGCGTCACCGTGGACCGGCGCTCGCCATCGTCCCGCCGGCCGTCGCCGGCAACTGGGCCCGTGAGGCCGAGCGCTTCACGCCGGACCTCGAGGTCGTGGTCCACCACGGACCCAACCGCGCCGGGCTCGACGAGCTGCCGCGCATCGCCGAGAAGGCGGATCTGGTCATCACCACGTACGGCACCGCGGTGCGCGACATCGAGGGTCTCGAGCACGTGCGCTGGGGCAAGGTCGTGCTCGACGAGGCGCAGGTCATCAAGAACCACACCTCGGACACGGCCAAGCAGCTGCGGCGCCTCGAGGCGCACAGCAAGATCGCGCTGACCGGCACCCCGATCGAGAACGGTCTCGGCGACCTGTGGGCGCTGCTGGACTTCGCCAACCCGGGCCTGGTGGGCAAGCGCACGCCGTTCATCAGCCAGCTCGGCAAGGACGGCGGCGCGAAGGACACCGGTCCCGAGGCCGCGCTGCGCACCCTCAACGGTGTGCTGGTGTTCCGTCGCACGAAGGCCGAGCCGGCCATCGCCGCCGAGCTGCCGGAGCGCATCGACGAGCTCGACCTCTGCGCGATGACCGTCGAGCAGGTCGGGCTCTACCAGGCCGTGCTCGACGAGCTCGTCGCCAAGCAGTCCGAGCAGTCCGACGACAACAAGGGTGCGGTGCTCGCCGCCATCACGGCGCTGAAGCAGATCTGCAACCACCCGGCCGCCTACACCGGCGACGACGGTCCGCTCGACGACCGCTCCGGCAAGCTGCTGCGCCTCACCGAGATCCTCGACAACATCTTCCAGGTGGGGGAGCGGGCGCTGATCTTCACCCACTTCGCCACGTGGGGCGACCGTCTGTCGAAGCACCTCACCGAGAGGTACGGCCGCCAGATCGACTGCTACCACGGTGGCCTCTCGCGCGGCGCCCGCGACGCGATGGTCGAGAAGTTCCAGGCCTCGACGGAGCCCGGCGCGATGGTGCTGTCGCTCAAGGCCGGCGGCACCGGCCTCAACCTGACCGCCGCCAGCCACGTCATCCTGTACGACCGCTGGTGGAACCCGGCCGTCGAGGACCAGGCCCGTGACCGCGTCTGGCGCATCGGCCAGACCCGCACCGTCGTGGCGCACCGCCTCGTGTGCCCCGGCACCGTGGACGAGCGGGTCGAGGAGGTCGTGCAGGGCAAGCGCCGCATCGCGGACATGGTGCTGCCGAAGTCCTCGTCGATCGGCGACCTCAACTCCGACCAGCTCCGTCAGGCCCTGGGCCTCGACACCTCGCTGCTGCTGACCGAGGACGACGACTGATGGCACGCAAGCGACGTCGCGGCGGTAACCGCAACCGATCATCCCGCAACCGGACCAACCGGCGTGGGCGCGATCGCGGGAACGCGTTCTGGGGCGACCCGGACCGCCTCCCGGACCCGATCACCGATCTCAAGATCGCCGACGAGCCGGCCGCCGTGGTGCACAGCCTCGGCCCGCCGCCGCTGCAGGGCCGCGACGCGATCGCCGAGCACTACTTCACGCTGGTGTACGACCGCATCACGATGGTGAGCGGGGCCGTCGCCGGCGCGGCCGGGATGATCGAGGTCGAGGACCTCATCGAGCAGGTGAGTGACGAGGACTGGGACGTCGACGACTCGTCGGATGATGGTGGCGAGGATGAGGACGACGCGACCTGGTAGTTCTGCTGGGGTTCGTGGGCAACCCGTCGCCGGTTCGGCTACGAATGCTCATCATGAACAACTACTCGTCCCTGCCTTCTCGCGCTGCTGCTGCAGCCGCGGGGGTTCTTGCTGCGTTCTCCGGCCTTGCGGCTGGTGAGCTCGTCGCGTCGTTCGTCCGACCGTGGACGTCGCCTGTCGTCGCCATCGGTGATGTCGTGGTGGACAACGTGCCGCGGCCGCTCAAGGATCTCGCGATCCAGCTGTTCGGGACGGCCGACAAGATCGCGTTGATCGTCGGGATCCTCGTGATCCTGACCATCGCGGCTGCCGGGCTCGGCGTGCTGGCCCGTACGAAGCGCAACCTCGCGCTGGCGTTGACGGGTGGGTTCGGCGTGCTCGGCGTGATCGCGACGCTCATCGGGTCGACCGGTGGCGTGCTGGACGCGACGCCGAGCCTCGTGGCTGGCATCGCCGCCGTGGGCGTGCTCGCGTTCCTGACCCGTCCGGCGAACGACGTGGTCACCAACGACGACGTGGCCCGTCGACGCTTCCTGCGTGACGGTGCCGGTGCGCTCGTGGGTGCTGCCGTCGTCGGTGGCGGCGGTCGCCTCATCGCCAACAACCGTGCCCAGGCGGCAGAGGCCGCCCGCGCGAACCTCGGGCTGCCCGAGCCGACCGAGGCCGCAACGTTCCCGCCGGAGGTCGAGCTCGGCATCGACGGCGTGACGCCGTTCGAGACGCCGAACGCCGACTTCTACCGCATCGACACCCAGCTGACCGTCCCGCGGCTCGACCGCGAGGGGTGGACGCTGGAGGTCAAGGGCATGGTCGACACGCCCATGACCTGGACCATCGACGAGCTCGAGCAGGAGTTCGAGGTCATCGAGCGCATCATCACCATGACCTGCGTCAGCCTCGAGATCGGCGGCGACCTGATGGGCTCGGCCCGCTGGCGCGGCATCCGCCTCTCCGACGTGCTGGAGAAGGTCGGCGTGCAGAGCGACGCGAACCAGATCGTCGGTCGCGCTTTCGACGACTGGACCTCCGGCTTCCCGGTCGAGGCCGCGTTCGACCGCGACACGCTGATCGTGATCGGCATGAACGGCGAGCCGCTGCCGGCCGAGCACGGCTTCCCGCTGCGCCTCATCGTCCCGGGCCTGTACGGCTACGTGTCGGCCACCAAGTGGCTGACCGCGATCGAGCTCACCACCTTCGACGACTTCCAGAACTACTGGGTCGAGCGGGACTGGTCGGCGATGGGTCCGATCAAGACGCAGTCGCGCATCGACACCCCCAGGGGTCTCGAGCGGGTCGAGCGCGGCATGATCCCGATCGCCGGCGTCGCCTGGGCCCAGGGCCGTGGCATCAGCAAGGTCGAGGTTCGCGTCGACGACGGCGAGTTCATCGAGGCCGAGCTGGCTCCGGCGCTCAACGACGTCACCTGGCGTCAGTGGGTGTACCGCTGGGACACCACCTCGGTCGATGCCGGGCGCCACGACCTGACGGTGCGCGCCACCGACGCGACCGGCGAGACCCAGACCGAGGAGCGTCAGCTGCCGTTCCCGGACGGCGCCACCGGCTGGCAGACCGTCGCCTGCACCGTCGCCGACGCCTGACCAACCCGCCTCGCGGCAACAGCACGCGGATCGCCGACCATCTCCGGAT
>JBFGFG010000059.1:0-10665 GCA_041579655.1 Nitriliruptoraceae bacterium | reverse complement strand
GCCTTGGCGACGCTCCAGAGGATGTCGGAGAACGGCAGGAACAGGGCGAGCCGTGTGTCGTACGCGCCCGGCGAGACGGTGAACAGCCCGGTGACCACCAGGCGGGTGGCGAGGAACGCGCTGAACAGGCTGAACAGGTACAGCGGGATGGTCGGGATCAGCCCGGCCCAGATGCGCGTGGAGACCAGGTACGGGATCGGGCGGATGCCGATGACCTCCAGCGCGTCGATCTCCTCGGAGATGCGCTGCGCGCCGAGCTCGGCCGTGTAGCCGGCGCCGACCTTGGCGGCGAGCGCCACACCGGCGATCAGCGGCGTGATCTCGCGGACGTTCGCCCATGACGAGATCAGACCGACGTACGCCTGCGCACCAATCTGCTCGAGTCCGGCGACGCCCTCGAGGCCGACCTGGGTGCCGGTGAAGAACGCCAGGGACCCGATCACGAACAGCATGCCGCCACCGACGATCCAGCCGCCGGCGCCGGTCACCACGTCCGACATCTGCGGCAGGATCACCGAGCGCCAGTACTTGAGGCTGTACGGCATCGAGGAGAGCGCCTCGCCCCAGAACTTCAGCTGCTCGCTGAGCTCCTCGAACACGGCGAACGGGCGCGACAGCGTCGCGACGATGCGCGTCATCGCGCTCTCGCCGGGCACGCGGCCCGCGTCGCTGGCTGCCATCGTCAGGCCTTCGGGGGGATCATGTTGAAGTACAGCGCCGTGAGCGTGAAGTTCACGAAGAACAGGATGATGAAGGTGAGCACGACCGCCTTGTTCACGGCCTCGCCGACGGACTTCGGACCACCCTTGACGTTGTAGCCGTAGTGGCAGGCGATGGCGGCGGCGAGGAAGCCGAACAGCGCGGCCTTGATCAGCGCCGAGTAGAAGTCGGCCGGCTGGGCGAGCTCGGTGAACGATGCGAAGTACGCGCCGGAGGTGCCGCCCTGGAGCGGCACAGCCATCACCCAGCCGCCGGCGATGCCGGCGAACGACACCACACCGTCCAGCAGCAGCGCGACGAGCGTCGCGGCGGCGAGGCGGGGGAGCACCAGGCGGTGGATCGGGTCGACGCCCATGACCTCCATCGCGTCGAGCTCGCTACGGATGCGGCGCGAGCCGAGATCCGCGGTCATCGCGGAGCCGCCGGCACCGGCGATCAGCAGCGCGGTGGCGACGGGGGCCGCCTCGCGGACGATCGCGAGCACCATCGCGGCGCCGATGTGCGACTCGGCCCCGATCTGTCGGGCGAGCGAGCCCACGTGCAGGGCGATGATCACGCCGAACGGGATGGAGATCAGCACCACCGGGATCATCGTCACCTTCGCGATGAACCAGCACTGCTCGATGAACTCGCCGAAGGGGAAGCCCTTGCGGACCGCCAGCATCCCGTCGACGCCCATGGAGGTGACGCCACCGAGCTGCTCGAGCCCTGACTTCATCCCCACGCGCACCCCTTCCGATGGCTGTCGCCAGCCTGACGGTCGTCCTGGACGACCGTCATGACCCACGTCTGGCGCCTCTCCCGCGCCAGATGATTGGGACCCTAGTCCCAACTTCGGCGCATCGCTCAGCGCGCGCACCGGTCCGGTCGTACGTGCCCTGAGAGCCCTTCTGCACGGTCAGTGGTCGGGTGGCCGCAGAAATGGTCGCCCGTGCGGCTTGACCGTGCGCGTGTCGCGCGGCAGGCTTGTCACGCGCACGGATGTGCGCGGGCACCGCGCCAGCATGCGCTGGGGTGGTCGAGCCGGAGGACAATCGGGTGACAGACACCGAAACCAAGCGCACGTCTCGCCGTTCGAGCGGATCGAGGACGCTCGCGCGCGGCCTCGCGCGGCTGCGCGCGCTCGGCGACGCGACCGAGGGCGAGACCGTCTCCGGTCTCGCCGACGCGACGGGTCTCGACCGGGCGGTTCTGTACCGCCTGCTCGACACCCTCACCGAGGAGGGGTTCGTCACGCGCGACCCCGAGACCCGCAAGTACCGGCTCGGGCTCGCGATGCTCGAGCTCGGCGTCCGCGCCGCGACGGGCCTCGAGGTCCGTCGTCTCGCCGGCCCCGCGCTCAAGGCGCTGTCGGAGGACACCGAGGAGACCGCGTGCCTCGCCGTGCGCGACCGCGACGACCTCGTCGTGGTCGAGGTCATCGAGCCGGGCGACCGCTTCGTGCAGGTGAACTACCGGGTGGGCTTCCGCCACGGTCTGGGCGTCGCAGCCCACGGTCGGGCGCTGATGGCGTTCCTCCCGGAGGGCGCCAAGGACCCGAGCCTGCAGGTCGTGCGTCAGCGCGGCGTCGCCTACACCCGCGACGAGCTCGAGCCGGGCGCGTCCGGCGTCGCGGCCCCCGTGTTCGACCACACCGGAAAGGCCGTCGCGGCCGTCGGCATCGTCGCGCCCACGGCCCGCCTCCCCGAGCCGGAGCAGATCGCGCTGCGCGTGCTGCGTGCTGCGCGTGAGATCTCCGAGCGCCTCGGGTGGCGTCCTCGTCGTCCCGGGACGTGACCCAGGACCTGGGCGCGCTGGCCGAGGTCGAGCTCCTCGGCGCGCTCACGTACGGACAGCTGCGCGCGTACACGGCTGCGGTCGCGGTCGTGCCGCTCGCGCCGGACGTCGGGCGCGCGGACGAGCTGCTCTCGTTCAGCCTGCGCGAGCAGCAGCGCTACCAGCAGCTGCGTGAGCGGCTCCAGGAGCTCACGGACCTGGCGTCCGCGGTGCTGGAGCGACACAAGGGCCCGTTCGATCGGTTCTTCGACTCGGTGCCGCTGACCGACTGGGTCGGTGGGGTCACCTTCCTCGCCGTCGGGCTGCCGCTCGCTGCGGACTTCGCCCGTGCGGTCTCCCCGGTGGTGCACGGCGCCACCGGCGAGGTGCTGCTGGCGACGCTGGCCGGCCGGGAGCGCATGAGCACGTTCGCGCTGGGCGAGCTGCAGGCGCTGCTGGACGCGGACGAGAACACCGCCGAGCGCGCCCGGCGGATGGTCGCGGACGTGATCGGGCTCGCGCTGACGTCGTTCACCGCGTCGCTGGGCGAGACCGACGCGCTGCGCGTGCTGTTCGAGCGGCGTGCGGCCGAGCTCGGGACCTCGGCCGAGGCGGTCGTGAAGCGTCTCGCGATCGACGTGCTCGAGGCACATCGCCGCCGGATGCTGGAGCTGGGGCTCGACGACCTCGACTGAGGCGTCAGCTACCGGCTGCGTCGCGGCACCGGGCTGGTGCGCTCGGTGTGCACCCCGTGCCACTTCAGCTCTGTGTCGGGGTGGTCGTCGCGCACGTGGCCGCCGCGGGTCTCGTCGCGCAGCAGGGCGCCGGCCGCGATGGCGCGCCCGACCGTGATGGCGGCGTGCAGCTCGAGCTGGTGCGCGTCACGGGCGGGTGGTCCGAGCTCGTCCTCGAACGCGTCGAGCTCGACCAGGGCGCGCTGCAGCCCCTCGGCGTCCCGGATCGGACCGGCCGTCTCCCACAGCATCTGGCGCAGCCGCGCCCGCAGGCCCGGCAGGTCGTCCGTCGCAGGGCGGTCGGCGAGCGCAGGCTGCGGGTCGGTGTTGCGGTTGTGGTCCGGCAGCGAGCGCGCGATCGCGAGCGCGGCGCGTCGCCCGAACACCAGCGCCTCGACCAGCGAGTTACCCGCCATGCGGTTGGCGCCGTGCACGCCGGTGGAGGCCACCTCGCCGGCGGCGTACAGGCCACGCACCGAGGTGCGCCCGTCGGGGTCGGTGCGGACGCCGCCGACCATGTAGTGCGCTGCTGGCGTGACGGGCACGCGCTGGGTGGCGAGGTCCCAGCCGTACGCGCGCGCCCCGGCCAGCACGGTGGGGAACTCGTGCTCGAGCTCGTCGACGGTGAGGTGGGTGGCGTCGAGGAACGCGCCGTCGGCCTGCGCCAGGATCGCCTTGGCGACCACGTGGCGGGGGGCGAGCTCGGCGTCCGGGTGCACGTCGAGCATGAACCGCTTGCCGTCGGCGTCGTGCAGGGTGGCACCGGCGCCGCGCAGCGCCTCGGTCAGCAGGAAGCGCCAGCTGCCCTCGATCGCGAGCCCCGTGGGGTGGAACTGGACGAACTCGATGTCGCGCACCGCGGCGCCGGCACCGAGCGCGAGCGCCACGCCGTCGCCGGTCGCGTGGTCCTGGTTGGTGGTCGCGGCGTACAGCCCGCCGCAGCCGCCCGTGGCCAGCAGCACGGCGCGTGCCTCGACCGTCACCAGCTCGCCGTCGAGCTCCAGCGCGTGGACGCCGGTGACGCGACCGTCGTCCACCGCGAGCGACACGGCACCGGCCGCGAGTCGCTGGACGCGTGGCCCCGCGACGACACGCAGGGCACGGACCATCTCGGCGCCGGTCGCGTCGGCGGTGTGCACCGACCGGGCGTAGGTCTGTCCGCCCTCGCGCGCGAGGTGGAGGCTGTGGGGGTCGGTGGGGTCGGTGCCGGGCAGCGAGTCGAAGCGCGTGCCGAGCTCCATCAGGTGCGCGACCCGTTGCGGTGCCTCGCGAGCCAGCACGTCCACGGCCACGGGGTCACACAGCCCGTCGCCGGCGACCATCGTGTCCAGCGCGTGCGCGGCCGGGGAGTCGTCAGGTCCCAGCGCCGCGGCCATGCCGCCCTGCGCCCACGGGCTGGAGCCGGACCGGCCCGCGGTGCCCTTGTCCAGCACGATCACGTGCAGGTCGTCGGGCAGCGTCGTCGCGGCGTACAGGCCGGCCACGCCCGCGCCGACGATCAGCACGTCGCAGCGGTAGCGGCCGGGCGCGATCGGGGTCGGGCTGGGCGGGGGACCGGGAGCAGGAGCGGGAGCTGGCGCGTTCACGCAGCCGGCCCCGCCTGCTCGGCCTCGCGACGCCGGCGGCGGTTCTCCATCATCGCGTGGACGGTCATGGAGTTGGTCATCAGCTCGCCGAACCCCTCGGGGTCGGCCAGCAGCCACGAGTGCTCGGCGCCCTGCAGCAGGTCGCCGGTGGCTCCCAGCGCCTCGCAGGTGGCGGCGAACGCGGCCTCGGGGACCACGGCGTCCTGGTCGCCCCACAGGATGGTCACCGGCAGGCCGCGGTCGGCCAGCTCGGTCAGCTCGTCGCGCAGGTCCGCGGTGCGTGCCATGTTCGCTGCGCGGCTGAGCGCTGGGAGGTTGAACAGCGCGTTGCTCACGAAGTCACGCGCAACCACCGGGAACACCTTGCGGTACTCGCGCTTGGCGAACTCTCGCGGCAGCCCGAGCGCCCAGGACCTGATCGGCCGGTCGCGCAGGTGGTGCTCCTCGTCCTCGCCCTCGGAGTCCTTCCAGACGGCGCCACCCACGGCGTTCACCAGCGTCAGCGAGCGCACCAGCTCGGGGTGGTACCAGGCGGTCGCGGTCGACACGGCGCCACCGAAGGAGTGGCCGATGAAGAACGCCGGCTCGTCCACCCCGGCGTGCTCGCACAGCTGCTTCATCCACCAGGCGAGACGCTCCCACGTGAGCGCGCCGGGCAGCGGGGCCGACTTGCCGAAGCCGGGCAGCGCGGGCGCGATGACACGGGTGCCGGAGCGGGCCAGCGCCTCGATGGCCTCGGCGTACGCGCGGCTCGTGAGACCCCAACCGTGGACGAAGATGACCGGCGGACCCTCACCGACGTCGCCGTAGAACACCTCACGACCGTCGAGGGTCGTGCGGTGCCAACGCAGGTCGGGTGTCGACCGGTCCACGACGTCCTCCTCGAGGCCTCCCGCGAGGCTAGCGGCGGACGGCCCTGTCCCTGTGTCAGGCGCCCTCAGCGGGCCAGTCGGCCGGCCAGCCACGGGCCTCAAGCGCTGCTCGCGCCGTTGACGCCCACGGTCCCGGGGTGCTGTCGCCGACCGGGCGTCCGTCGACGCTCACCACCGGCACGACGCCGGAGACGGCCGACAGCAGCACGACCTCGGTCGCGTCGCGCAGGCTGCTCGCTGCGACGAGCGTCGGCCGCAGCCCCACGTCAGCGTCGAGCAGCGTGGCGCGGGTGGTGCCCGACAGCAGCCGGCCGTCCGCGGTCGGCGTGACGGCCCCGTCCGGCCCCACCACGACCACGTTCGCCGCGGCGGCCTCCAGCAGCTGGCCGTCCTCGACGAGCAGCGCGACGTCCGCCCCACGGTCGCGGGCCTCGGCGGTGGCGCTCGCCGACCACGCCCACGAGATCGACTTGACCTCGGCCGGGCGGCGGGCGCCGAGCACCACGGCGGCGCGCAGCGTGGCGGGTGGCGCGACGGCCGGCATGCCCACGCCCAGCAGCAGCACGTGGTCGGAGCGCTCGCCGAACGGTGCGCCGGGCAGGGGAGCAGCACGCACCACCGTCAGCCGCAGCACGTGGTCCGGCGGCAGGCTGGTCTGCTCGGCCAGGGCGTGCGCCGCAGCCTCGACGGCCTCCGGCGGTGGCGGATCGAGGCCCACGCGCGCCGCGTCGCGTCGCAGCCGCTCCACGTGCACCGACAGGTCCAGCGGCAGGCGGCCAGCCACCCGCAGCGTGGTGAACACGCCGTCCCCGAGCTGCAGCCCGGAGCCGACCAGCTCCACGCCGGCGAGCTCGTCGGGCAGTAGCTCGCCGTGGCCGAGGCGCGTTCCGCCGACCCACATCATCGTCCTCATCGCACACCTCCCGTGACCTGCAGGAACGCTGCGGCCTTGTCGAGCGACTCGAGCTGCTCGGCGTGCGGCGAGGAGTCCGCCACGACGCCGCCCCCGGCCCCGAGGTCGACGCTGCCGTCAGGCTGGCGCACGGCCGTGCGGATCGCCACGGCGGTGCTGGCCGCGCCGGCACCGAGCCAACCGAACGCGCCGCAGTACCAGCCGCGTCGGACGGGCTCGAGGCGGTCGATGATGCCCATCGAGGAGATCTTCGGTGCCCCGGTCACCGAGCCGCACGGGAACGTCGCGCGCAGCAGCTCCGCCCACCCGGCGTCGGGTCGCAGCTCGCCCACGACGTCCGAGACGAGGTGCCACACGGTCGGGTGCGCCTCGAGCTCGGTGAGCCGCGGCACGTGCACCGACCCCTCCACGCAGACGCGGCCGAGGTCGTTGCGCTCCATGTCCACCACCATGACGTTCTCGGCGATGTCCTTCGGGCTGGTGCGCAGCGCCTCGGCGAGCGCGGCGTCGGTGGCGGGGTCGTCGCTGCGGGGGCGGGTGCCCTTGATCGGCCTGATCGTGACCCGACCGGAGCGCACCTCGACGAACGTCTCGGGTGACACGGACGCGATCTCGCCGCCTGCCGTGCCGAGCACGGCCCCGTACGGCGCGGCGCTGACCTCGCGCAGCGCCCGGTACAGCGAGAGCGTGTCGCCGTCCCAGCGCGACGTCAGCCGCTGCGCGAGGTTGACCTGGAAGGTGTCGCCTGCGGCGATCCGCTCGAGGACGGCCCTGACGGCGGCCCGGTACGCAGGTGGCCCCAACGTGGTGGTGGCGGTCGTGTGGCTGGTTGCGCCCGTCCGGTCCGTGGGCGCGCCGGTGCGCAGCGCCGACCGCAGCTCGTCGACGGCCGCTCGGACCTCGGCGGCGGGGCGACGTCGGGGCAGGCCGCGGTGCACGACCGTCGCACGGTCCTGCTCGTGCTCGACGACCACCATCGTGTCGGCGAGCACCATGTCCGCCAGCGGCGTCGGTCGGTCCACGACGGCCTCGGTCGGGAGCCGCTCGATGTGCCTCGCCGCGTCGTACGAGATCGCGCCCACGAGGCCGCCGTCGCACGGTGGCTGGTCGTCGCTGCGTGCGGCGTGCGGGTCGAGGCCGGCTCGCTCGCACAGCTCGGCGATGACGCCGAACGGGTCACGCTGATCGGCGGAGCGGACCGTCATCCGCTCGGTGCTGCGCAGCACGAGCGCGCTCCACCCGAGCCCGCCGGGTGCGTCGCGGGGGCTGTCGAGCAGCCACGGCGTCGCGCCGGTGGTGCGTGCGACGGCGTCCGTCAGGGCATCGACGTCGATGTGACCGTCCGCCGTCCTCGGCGGATCCGCGAGCGCGACGGCCTCGAGCATCGGTCTGGTCAGGCGGTCGAGGGGACGCTGTACTTGCGTCGGAACTCCGGGCCGTCGAGCTCGAGGTCGTCAGCGACCTGCTCCTCGAACTCGATCGCCTGCGCCTGGTCGGTGAAGGTCTGCGCCCACACCAGCCGGCCGGTGGCCGCGACCTGCAGCTGGACGTCGTACATGACGCCGTTGCTGTAGCCGCCGCGCGTCTGGGTCAGCACGCGGAAGTCGTGCCGGGCCGCGCGGACGGGCTGGTCGTCGTCGGTCACGGACGGCTCCGGGGGGATGAGGGTGCCCCGAGCCTTGGCACCGGGAGGGGGGTGGAACCTACCGGTCACACGTGAGGGTCGACAACGCTGCAACGGGTCTGTGCGGTGGCGTGGGGCCCTGTCGACGAGCGTGCTGATGGCCGTCGATAGCCTCCCGGGGGAGATCCCACCCCGGAGACGTGCGTGTCCCAGATCGTCTCGCTGCCGATCGATGACCTCGGGCAGCCGGTGAACGTGATCGGCCGGCCGACCCGGATCGTCTGCCTCGTCCCGAACCTCTCCGAGACCCTGTGGTACTGGGGGTTCGGGCGCGACATCGTTGGGCTGACGGAGTACTGCGTGTCCCCGCCGGACGGCTTCCCGAACGCCGTGCGGGTGCGTGGGACGAAGAACCCGGACGTGGCCTCGATCATCGCGCTGCGGCCCGACCTGGTCATCGTCAACGTCGACGAGAACCGCCAGCTCGACGTCCAGCGGATGAAGGATGCCGGCCTGCCGGTGTACGTCACCGCAGCGGTGGACGTCCCCACGGCGGCCGAGTCGCTCGGTCGTCTGGGCAAGGCAGTGTCCTCCGAGGCGTCCGGCACGCGCGCCGAGGTCGCGATCATGACCGCGCTGTCGCGGCACCGCGCGGTTGACGCCGGCGTCCTGCCTCGCATCGCGGTCCCGATCTGGAAGGACCCATGGATGGCGATCGGCCGCGACACGGTGGTGGGGGAGATGCTGGCCGAGCTCGGATTCGACCTTGTCCCGGACCTCGACCGCTACCCGGCCGTGGAGCTGGCGGACCTCGACGACGTCGACCTGGTGCTGCTGCCGGACGAGCCGTACGCGTTCACCGAGGAGGACCGCACCACGCTGCTGGCCGCGGTCCCGGGCCGAGCGGTGCGCCTGTTCGACGGCCAGGCCCTGACGTGGTGGGGGCCGCGCACGCCCGGCGTCATCGCCGAGCTCGCCAACCTCCGCCGCCACCTCACCCGCCGCGCCGCCCGCAACGCCAGCCGACGCGCGAACGGCACCTGGCACACCACCTGAGCGCTGTCCCGTGAGCTCAGCGAGGGCGCTCGCTGAGCGGGACAGCGCTCGCTTCGCGGGACAGCGTCAGCCGTAGGTGTGTTCCGGGGCGGGGTACGTCGCGTCCTTCACCTCGGCGACGTAGCTGCTGATCGCGTCGCGCATCAAGCCACGCAGATCGGCGTAGCGCTTCACGAACCGCGGGCTGGGACCGTCGGTGAGGCCGAGCATGTCGTGCCACACCAGCACCTGACCGTCGGTGTCAGCGCCGGCACCGATGCCGATGGTCGGGATCGACAGCGCGGCGGTGACATCGCGGCCGACCGCGTTCGGGACGGCCTCGAGCACCAGGCTGAACGCGCCGGCCTGCTCCAGCTCCTTGGCGTCGGCGAGGATGCGGTCGTGGCCCTCGTCGGTGCGGCCCTGCACCCGGTAGCCGCCGAGCGCGTTCACGCTCTGCGGGGTCAGGCCGAGGTGCGCCATGACGGGGATGCCGGCCTCGACCAGTCGTGCGGTGGTCTCGACCATGCGGCCGCCGCCCTCGAGCTTCACGGCGTTCGCGCCACCCTCCTTGAGGAAGCGGATCGAGGTGCGCAGCGCCTGCTCCGGCGACTCCTGGTAGCTGCCGAACGGCAGGTCACCGACGACCAGCGCCGGTCCGGAGCCGGCCTTGACCGCGCGCACGTGGTGCAGCATCTGCTCGACGGTCACAGGGACGGTCGAGTCCTCGCCGAGCATCACCATGCCCAACGAGTCGCCGACGAGGATCAGCTCGACGCCCGCCTCGACGGCGATGGCGGCCGAGATCGTGTCGTAGGCCGTGAGCATGGCGATCTTGTCGCCGGACTCCTTGGCCTTCTGGATGTCGTGGACGGTGACCGGACGTGTGCGTGCGTGGACGGACATCGCCGCTCCTCCCTGCCGGCCCGTGCGGGTCCAGCGGTCGTGTGCGTACGTGACGTGTGCGATGGTCGGCCCTCCGCGGGCGGATGGCAAGCCTGACGCACACCAAGCCAACGGCTGTATGCAGCACGGGCATTCCGCAACGTGGGTGGCAGACCAGCCCCAACCTCCAGCGATGGCGCCGACGAGTCCTGACGGCGGCTGCGAACCCCCATGAGCCCGGGCGAGCGACGCGGCGTCATGCCGGAGGGCCCCGGGCCGCTCGGTGTGAGCGGGGGTCGGGGTGTCCGGTGCGATGTCATGGTCGGCCGCCGGTGTCTGGTGGCGGTGGTTTCGCGGCGGGGCCGCGGGGCCAGGTGGTGATGGTCTGTCCGCCCGGTGAGGTCCAGTCCATCCGTCGCGTGGTGGGGTCGAGCTGGGCGTGCCAGCCGCCGTGGTGGACGAGGTCGTGGCAGATGCCGCACAGCGGCGCGCCGTCGTCGATGCTGGTGGTGCCGCCGTTGCGCCACCAGGTGAGGTGGTG
>JBFGFG010000058.1:0-10779 GCA_041579655.1 Nitriliruptoraceae bacterium | reverse complement strand
TCGGCGAGTCGACCGCGGCGGAGATGCTCGCGCAGGTCGAGGAGTCGCTGGACGCCGACGTGGACATCGCGTACCTGGCCTCCGGCGGCGAGCTGCGGGTGAAGCTCACCGCGCGAGCCGCGGACCGGGCCGCCGCGAAGGCGCGCACCGACGAGTCGCTGCGGCAGGTCGTGGCCCTGCTCGGCGACGCCGTGGTCGGCGTCGACGGAGGCTCCCTCGAGGAGACCGTGATCGCGCGCTACTCAGCCGCGGGGCGCACGCTGGCGGTGGCCGAGTCTGCCAGCGGTGGTGTCCTGCTGGGCCGTCTGACGTCCGTGCCGGGCGCCTCGGCCGTGGTGCGCGGCGGTGCGGTCGCCTACACCGCGGCCGCCAAGCAGCTGCTCGCCGACGTGCCCAGCGAGGTGATCGACGAGCACGGGGTCGTCTCGCGGCCCACGACCGAGGCGATGGCCGTCGGCATCCGGCAGCGGCTCGGCGCCGACGTCGGGGTCGCCACGACGGGCGTCGCAGGCCCGGCCACGCAGGACGACAAGCCCGTGGGGACCATCGTGTGGGCGGTCGCGACGCAGGACGGTGTGCGGTCCTGGGAGCGGCAGCTCCCGGGGGACCGCGAGGCGGTGCGGCAGCGTTTGGCCTCGGCGGCACTCGAGGGCCTGCGCCGCGCGTGAGCCTCGGGGGGCTCGCGGCTGGTCAGCCTGTGGCGGGTCGCACGACGTCGGCTGCGACGAGACCCTGGAGGTCGCGCTCCTCGTCGTACACGTGCAGCCACCGGCTGTAGGTGCCCCGCGTGAGGAACCACGTCCCGGCCGAGAGGTACGCGACCACGGTGTCCTGACCGTCGAGGGCGTACATGGCGGTGTCGTCGTCGACGCCGATCCATGCTCGCTCGGCGCGGTCACCCGGGTCGCCGCTGGCGATCCGCTCGGCGGCCACGGTACGAGCGGCCGTCAGCCCCGTCGTGTCCGACAGGCCGCGGACGCCGGCCGCCGCGAGCAGCTTCGTGCTGTCGCTCGCCGCTGGCCGGTCCGGCTCCGGGGTCGCCGGCTCCATGGGCGTCGGCTCCGCGGGCGTCTGCTCCGCGGGCGGGGGAGGGGGTGGGGTTGTCTCGGGGACGGCGTCGGTCGCTACCCGGTCGGTCGGCGACGGCGGAGGCGCCGAGACCACGTGCACCGCGGACCCGGGTTCGGGCGCGGTGGTCGGCTCGTGCGGTGCGACCCCATCGCCTGCGGCGTCGTTTGCTGCGTCGCGCTTGCGCTCGCGGCGGGAACGTCGGACCACGCTCATCTCGATCACTCGTGCCGTGGCGACGCTACTCGGCGGCGTGCTGGCGGGGCGGGGTCAGCCTGCCTGTGGGGCGTCCGTGCTGGTTGCGGCGTCTGGTGCGGCCGCGGCCTTGACCGGACGCGGCACGGGAGGGGGGAGCGGGTCACCCGAGGCGCGCAGCGCTGCGATCGTCTCCCACACCTTGTCGAACACCGCCATCGCCTGCTGGGCGTCGTACAGCGCGCCGTGCGCCTTGCTGCGGTCGTGCGGGATCCCGAGCGCGTCGCAGGACTTGGCGAGGCTGCGCGGCGTCTCGGGGCCGGGTGCGATCAACGGCAGCGCGAGCGTGCCCACGTCGAGCAGGTGGTGGTCCCACGTCGGCTCGAGGCCGATCTTGCGGCAGGCGAGCTGCAGGTGGCGGGCGTCGAAGTCCGGCACGGCGCCCACGAGCACGGCCCCGCGCGCGTCCTCGAGGAACTGACCGAGCCACTCGGTCATCGGGGTACGGGGCTGCCCGGCGATCTTGTCGTGGTACTGCGTGAGCACCAGCGCGTCGGGCTCGGCGCCGTCGAGCGTGTGCTCGGGGAAGTAGGTGCGCTCGAGCTCGGTGCCGTCCTCGAAGCGCACGATCCACGACACCTCGGTCAGCTCGTGACGGGTGTGGTCGAGGCCGGTGGCCTCGGTGTCGACGAACACGAAGCGTGTGCCGTTGGCGGTGGGTGTGGGGTCCGGCATCGTCGGCTCGTCCGTTCGGGGTGCGGCATGTCCGCAGGACCGTATCGAGCGCCTGTGACGGCCCGCGGCAGGGCATGCTGCGGGCCGTCGCACCTCCCCGTCGCACGGCCTGTTGCTGCGTACCGTCGTCCCCAGCAGCGCCGCGATGCGGCCCCCGGTGGACAGGACGACCGGAACACCGTGACATCGAACGGATGTTCGGGTAGCGTCCACAGCAGGCCACGACCCGAACGACGCCGTGTCCCACCCCCTTCGTAGGGTGCCGACCGTGAAGACGGACCGTCACCCGGACGACCGCCCAAGGCCCGCTCTGCGGGCACCCCCGGAGAGGAAGCAACGTGGACCGCACCAAGACGCTCGACGACGCGCTGGCCAACATCGAGAAGCAGTTCGGAGTCGGATCGGTGATGAAGCTCGGCGCTGAGAACATCGCCCGAGTCAAGGCCATCCCGACCGGCGCGATCTCGCTGGACCTCGCGCTCGGCATCGGCGGACTCCCGCGAGGCCGCGTGGTCGAGATCTACGGCCCCGAGTCCTCC
Organism: Nitriliruptoraceae bacterium; assembly: GCA_041579655.1. Lineage (GTDB taxonomy): Bacteria > Actinomycetota > Nitriliruptoria > Nitriliruptorales > Nitriliruptoraceae > JBFGFG01. The sequence goes on along the minus strand of JBFGFG010000058.1, from coordinate 8,242 downwards.
GGTAAGACCACGGTGGCCCTGCACGCGGTGGCCGAAGCGCAGAAGGCTGGCGGGATCGCCGCCTTCATCGACGCCGAGCACGCGCTCGACCCGACCTACGCCAAGGCGCTGGGTGTCGACATCGACGAGCTGCTGGTGTCCCAGCCGGACACCGGCGAGCAGGCGCTCGAGATCGCCGACATGCTGATCCGCTCGAACGCGGTGGACATCATCGTCATCGACTCCGTCGCGGCGCTCACGCCCCGCGCCGAGATCGAGGGCGAGATGGGTGCCTCGCACGTCGGGCTCCAGGCTCGTCTGATGAGCCAGGCGCTGCGCAAGATCGCCGGCTCGCTCAGCAAGTCGGACACCACGGCGGTGTTCATCAACCAGCTGCGCGAGAAGATCGGCGTGATGTTCGGCTCGCCCGAGACCACCCCGGGTGGTCGTGCGCTGAAGTTCTACTCCTCCGTGCGTCTCGACGTGCGTCGCATCGAGTCGCTGAAGGACGGCACCGCCGTCGTCGGCAACCGCGTGCGCGTGAAGGTCGTCAAGAACAAGGTGGCCCCGCCGTTCCGCCTCGCCGAGTTCGACATCATGTACGGCGAGGGCATCTCGACCGAGGGCGCGCTCATCGACGTCGGTGTGGACGAGGGCATCATCCGCAAGGCGGGTGCTTGGTACACCTACGAAGGCGACCAGCTGGGTCAGGGGCGCGAGAAGGCTCGCACCTTCCTGCGCGAGAACGTCGAGATCCGCGAGGAGATCCACACCAAGATCAAGCGGGCGCTCGGGCTCGAGATCGACCCCGACGCGGTGGACGCTGACGCGGTCATCGACCTCGAGGACGACGAGTGAGCGAGCGGCCCAGCCCCTCGACCGACGCCACCGTGACCAAGGCTGACGACGTGGCCGTGTTCAAGGACGCCGAGGCGTTCCTGGCCGAGCTCGGCGTCGAGCGTGTGCCGCTGGTGGTCGCCGTCCCCGACGAGGACGAGGGCGCGGACGAACGCGCCCACGTCTCCCTCGCCGAGGCCGAGCGGATAGCCACCGAGCTGCCGCTCGACGACGAGGCCGTCGCGGCGGCCCTCGCCACCATCGTGCGCAGCACCAACGCCGCCCCCGCGTCCGAGGGGCGGCTCCGCGCCCGGCTCCTCGAGCGCGGACACGACGAGCACGTTGTGGACGAGGCCCTCCGTCGCGCCCGCGAGCAGCGGTTCGTCGACGACGTCGGGCTCTCCACCGCGCTGGTCGCGGAGTGGCAGACCAGCGGCCACGCGCCGCGGCGGATCCGCGACAGCCTGCGCAAGCGTGGCTTCTACGAGGCCGTCATCGAGCGCGCCGTCGCGCCGGTCGAGGAGCAGGACCAGTACGCGGTCGCGTTCGACCTCGCCGTCACGCGCGCGAAGGCGCTGGCGCACCTCGACGCCGAGACCGCCTACCGGCGTGTCGTGGGCTTCGTGGCACGCCGTGGTCACGGTGAGGGAATCGCCCGCAAAGCGGCCCGTGACGCGGTGTACGACGCCCGGGCGGACGACCGCACGCAGGGTCGCTGAGTCCGTTGCGCCCGATGTGCGCGCGGCCGGGGGGACAGCCCGTGCCCTCCGCGTCGCGGTCGGGCGCGGCGGTAGCCTCCGTCATGCCCGCCGCGACAGCCGCGACGGCGAACTCGGAGGCTGACGTGGACACGCTGCAGACCTGGATCGTCATCGGAGTCCCCGGCCTGCTCGTCGCCGTCGCGCTGTTCATCGGCCGCTCCACCAAGCGCGCCGTCGCCGGCTTCGTCGTGCTCGCCGCCGTGGTGCTGTCGTTCGTCCTGATCCCGGGCTCGCGCCTGTCGGCAGCCGCTGTCGGCCTGCTCGCCGTGCTGCTGGTCGGCACCGGTCGCGGCCAGACCGACGCCAAGCACCACGAGCACCACGAGCACCGCGAGCGGTTCACCACGACGGCCGGCTGATGGCCCGCACGTACGCCATCCGCACCTTCGGGTGCCAGATGAACGCCCACGACTCCGGACGGGTCGCAGGGCTGCTCGAGTCCATGGGCTGGCGCGCGGCCGCCGATGCCGACGACGCGGACATGGTGCTGCTCAACACCTGCGCCGTGCGCGAGAACGCCGACAACAAGCTGTACGGCACGCTCGGTCACCTGAAGACGACCAAGGACGCCCGCCGCGCCGAGGGTCGCGACCTCACCATCGCGGTCGGTGGCTGCCTGGCGCAGAAGGACGGCCAGACCATCGTCGACAAGGCGCCGTGGGTCGACGTCGTGTACGGCACCCACAACATCGGCTCGCTGCCGAAGCTGCTCGCCGCTGCCGACTCGCAGTCGATCCCCGTGGTCGAGCTCGTCGAGACGCTCGAGACGTTCCCCTCGGCGCTCCCCGCGAAGCGTGAGGTGCGCCACCACGCGTGGGTCTCCATCAGCGTGGGCTGCGACAACAGCTGCACCTTCTGCATCGTCCCGGCCCTGCGCGGCCCGGAGGTGTCCCGCCGACCGGTGGACATCGTCGAGGAGGTCCGACGCCTCGTCGCCGACGGCGTCATCGAGGTCACGCTGTTGGGACAGAACGTCAACAGCTACGGACGCGACCTCACCGGCTCGAGCCACTTCGCCGAGCTGCTGCGCGACGTCGGTGCCGTGGAGGGCATCGAGCGCGTGCGCTTCACCTCGCCCCACCCGCGCGACTTCACCGAGGACGTGCTGGTCGCGATGGCCGAGACGCCGACCGTGTGCGAGCACCTCCACCTGCCGCTGCAGTCCGGCTCCAACGCGGTGCTCAAGGCGATGCGTCGCTCGTACCGTCGCGACCGCTACCTGCGGCTGGTCGAGCGCACCCGCGAGCTGCTGCCCGACGCGGCGCTGACCACCGACATCATCGTGGGCTTCCCGGGCGAGACCGACGAGGACTTCGCGCAGACGCTCGAGGTCGTCGAGCAGGTCGGTTTCGACCAGGCGTTCACCTTCGTGTACTCGCCACGCCCCGGCACACCGGCCGCCGAGATGGAGCAGCTCGACCCGGAGGCCGTCAAGCCCCGTTACAAGGCGCTCGAGGAGCTGACGCGTCGGCAGTCGCACGAGAAGCACGTCGCGCTGGTCGGTCGCTCGCTCGAGCTGCTCGTGGAGTCGCCGTCGAAGACCGACGACACGCGCGTGTCCGCCCGCAGCCGAGGCAACCACCTGGTGCACCTGCCGGTGGGTGACGGCTACGCGCCCGGTGACCTCGTGACGGCCACGGTGCTCGAGGCCTCCACCAACTACGTCATCGCCGACGCCCCCACGGCCGTGCGGCGCACAGCCGCCGGCCGCGCCACCCAGGCGGCGATGGCGGCCGGCCAGGGCTGGCGCCCGAGCCAGGCGCCCCCGACGCTGATGGCACCCGAGGGACGCGCGCTGCCGATCGTCTCCTGATGTCGCCCGAGCAGGCGCAGGGTCGCGTGCTGGCCGTCGTCGGCCCGACGGGCTCCGGCAAGTCCTCCGCTGCGATGCGTGTCGCGCGGCAGCTGGGGGAGCGGGGCCTTGCCGTCGAGCTGGTCGCGGTGGACGCGTTCACGATCTACCGCGGGATGGACGTGGGGACCGCGAAGCCGATGGCCGCTGATCGCCGGGCCGTGCCCCACCACTGCATCGACCTGCTCGAGCCCGACCAGACCATCACGGTCTCGCGCTTCCAGCAGCTCTCCCGGGCAGCGATCGCCGAGGTGCACCGGCGCGGCAGCATCCCGCTGCTCGTGGGCGGCTCGGGTCTGTACTTCCGTGCGGTGGTGGACGACATGCGCTTCCCACCGACCGACCCGGCGGTGCGCGCGACCCTGGAGGCCCGCTGGGCCGAGCGCCCTGAGGAGGCCCACGCCGCGGTCGCGCTCGCCGACCCCGCGGCAGCGGCTCGCATCGAGCCGGGCAACCTTCGGCGCAGCGTGCGCGCGCTGGAGGTGATGCAGCTCACCGGCCGACCGTTCAGCGAGTTCGCGACCGCCGAGCACCGCTCCGTGGTCGGCGCGCTCGAGCTCGTCTACCTCGAGCCAGACCGCGAGGAGCTGCGCGCGAGGATCGAGCAGCGAGCACACCAGATGGTGCAGGACGGGCTCGTCGAGGAGACACGCCGCATCGTGGCGGCGGTGGGGGAGCTCTCGGCAACGGCCGCCCAGGCGATCGGGTACGCGGAGGCGCTGCAGGTCATCGACGGCAGCCTCGAGCTCGCCGCGCTCGCGGAGGCCATCACGGTGCGGACCTGGGGCTACGCCAGGCGGCAGCGCGCCTGGTTCCGCCGTGACCCGCGCTGTGCCAATCCTGCCCGTTCGGCCGACAAGGCTGCGCAGCGGCTACTCCGGGCCGGCGAGACGCCCGGCGCCCCCGTGGCCCCTGACGTCTGACCACAGGGGCCGCGCACGGGCGCGTACCCTGCAGGGATGGACTTCTACAAGGCACACGGCACCGGGAACGACTTCGTCGTCATCCCCGATCCCGCGGGTCGGCTCTCGCTGGACGCAGCCGCCGTCACCGCGCTGTGTGACCGCCGCTTCGGCATCGGTGCGGACGGCGTGATCCGGCTGGCGCCGTCGGACGACGCCCACGTGTTCATGGACTACCGCAACGGTGGTGACGGCAGCATCGTGGAGATGTGCGGCAACGGCGTGCGCGTCGTGGCGGCGCACCTCGTCGAGCACGGCTGGACCGACGACCGCACCATCCTCATCGACACCCGCGACGGCGTGAAGACCGCCATCGTGCGCACCGATGACGCCGGCCGCGTGCTGGACGTCACGGTCGAGATGGGCCGCCCGCGCTTCGCGCACGACAGCCTCCCGTTCGCCGCCGCCGGCGATCCCGTGGACGGCTTCGAGGCGATCGTCGTCAACGGCCAGACCCACCGGGCGCTCACGGTCTCGATGGGCAACCCGCACGCCGTGCTGCTGTGTGACGATCCCGCGGATGCACCGGTGCTGACGCTCGGTCCGCGCATCGAGGCCTCCCCGGCGTTCCCGCAGGGCACCAACGTCGAGTTCGTCGCCGTGCGCGACCGCGGACGCATCGACCTACGGGTGTGGGAGCGCGGCGTGGGCGAGACCCTCGCCTGCGGGACCGGCGTGTGCGGCGCGGTCGCTGCGCTGATCACCGTGGACCGCCTCGAGCGCGGCGTGGAGGTCGAGGTGCACGTCCCCGGCGGCCTGCTGCACGTGCGCTGGGACGGTGGCAGCGACGACTCGGTGCTGCTGCGCGGACCGGCCGTGGAGGTCGCGCGGCTCACCCCCGACCCCGCTTGGCTCACGGCCCTCGGCCTCGAAGCCGCCCTGGAAGCACCCGGGACACCCGACCACACGAGCACGACCAACAAGATCGCGAGCTGAACCTGAGCACTGAAGAGCCGACCGGCCCCACCACCACCGACGACCTCCCGTACGCCGAGGACCTGCCTTGGGTCGAGGTGCACGACCTCGACCTCGACGGTGACGGCGACGAGGTCGTCTCCCGTGCCGAGCAGCGCCGTCGTGACCGCGACGTCATCGGCGACGAGGCGCCGCGAGAGGGTGTCGCGATCCTCCGCTCGGCCGAGCTGGCCGTGCTCGTGGGTGTGCAGCTGCCGGGCGAGACCAGCGAGGAGCACGCCGCGAGCCTCGAGGAGCTCGAGGCGCTGCTGGACACCGCTGGTGGTGCTCCTGCCGCGACCGTGTCCCAGAAGAGGGACGCCCCGGACCCCGCGACCTACGTCGGCAAGGGCAAGCTCGACGAGATCAAGCTGCTGCTGGCCGCCACCGGCGCCGACGCGGTGATCTTCAACGAGGACCTCAGCCCGGCGCAGCAGCGCAACCTCGAGGAGCGGCTGAACGTCAAGATCCTCGACCGCACCATCGTCATCCTCGACATCTTCGCCCAGCACGCCACCAGCGCCGAGGGCAAGGCCCAGGTCGAGGTCGCCCAGCTGACCTACCTGCTGCCACGTCTGCGTGGTTGGGGTGCGGCCCTGTCCCGACAGGGTGGTGGTCAGGCCGCCGGCGGTGTCGGCATCGGTGGTCGTGGCCCCGGTGAGACCCAGCTCGAGGTGGACCGCCGCAAGATCCAGCGACGCCTCACCAAGCTGCGTCGTGACCTGAAGGGCTACGAGCGGATCCGACGCACGAAGGCCAGCCGTCGCGAGGACAGCAACGTCCCCACCATCGCGGTGGTGGGCTACACCAACGCGGGCAAGTCCTCGCTGCTGAACCGGCTGACGGACTCCTCGGTGCTGGTCGAGGACCGGCTGTTCGCGACGCTGGACCCGACCGCGCGCCAGCTCGAGCTGCCGGACGGGCGCACGGTGGTGATGACCGACACCGTGGGCTTCATCCGCAAGCTCCCGACCGGTCTGATCCAGGCGTTCCTCTCCACGCTGGAGGAGTCGGCCCGCGCCGACCTGCTGCTGCACGTGGTCGACGCGAGCCACCCCGAGGCCGAGGCGCACATCGTCGCGGTGCAGGAGGTGCTCGAGGAGGTCGGCGCCGACGCGCTGCCGGTCCAGATCGTGCTCAACAAGGCCGACGCGATCGACGAGGAGACCCTGACCGGTCTCGCGCGCCGCATCCACGTCGAGCTCGGGACCGAACCGAGCATCGTGTCGGCTCACACGGGCCGTGGCTGCGCCGAGCTCGCGGAGACCATCGGGCTGCGCCTGCCGTCGGGTCGCATCCCGATCACGGCCACGATCCCGTTCTCGGAGCACCAGCTCGTCGCGCTCGCGCACGAGCGTGGCGAGGTCGAGCTGGTCACCCACGGCGAGGCCGGCACCACCATCGAGGCCGTCGTGGACGTCGAGGTCGCGCGCCAGATGCGCCGCTACCTCGAGGTCGACCCGTTCGAGGGCGAAACGGAGGAGTGGGAGCGCTGATGCGCTCCCACCCGTCCGCGGTCTGTTCGGCTCAGCGCAGCGCGCGCAGCACCGTGACGATCTTGCCCATCACGCGGAAGTCGAGGTCCTGCGTGACCGGGATCGGCTCGTAGTCGACGTTGGCCGGGTCGAGGAAGATCTGGCCGGTCTTGGTGCGCCGGTAGAACTTCACGGTCGCCTCGCCGTCGACGAGGAACGCGGCCATCTCGCCCTGCCGCACCTCGGGCTGCTGGCGGATGACGACGAAGTCGCCGTCGAGCACGCCGGCCTCGATCATCGACTCACCGCGCACCTTCAGCATGAACAGCGTGCCGTCGCCCACGAGCTCGGGCGGCAGCGAGAACACCTGCTCGACGCGCTCGTCCGCCACGATCGGTGAACCGGCGGCGATCTCACCGACGAGCGGCACCGAGCGGCCGGGGGAGGACACCTGGTTGAGGTTGGTGTCCGGGTCGTACAGCAGGTGGATCGCGCGGCTGCGGCCCTCGTCGCGACGGATGTAGCCCTTCGCCTCGAGGGTCTCGAGCTGTGCCTTGACCGAGCTGGGTGACGACAGCCCGACCGTCTCGCCGAGCTCGCGCATCGTGGGCGGCAGACCGTTGGTGTGCACGCCCTCGTGGATCGCAGCGAGGATCCGCTGCTGGCGGTCGGTGAGGTCGTCGGGCGGTGGCGTCACGGTCGGCTCCTGCTGTCGACGTGGTTCGCGCGGGCGGCGAACGGACGTTCGGACCATAGCGACCCATCCGGGGTGAAGCAAACACCTGTTCGGGTTCGCACGGTGCTGTCACGCCGAGCGCACAGTTGTTCGGTTCGGCCCGTCTCGGTGTTGACGACCGAACAGGCGTTCGGCACGGTGTCGCTCCGACCCGAACAGCCGTTCGACATCCGAGGATGTCACAGGTGCTTCGTACGGTTCGCCACAGCAACACAGACCCGATCACGACGTCACCACGGACCGCCCGTCCACCTCCGGAGCCACACCATGAGCGCACTTCCCGCCGCACCGTCCATCCAGCTCCCGTCACGGCCCGCCCTGCGCGTGCTGCCCGGCGGCACCCGGCCCCGGCCTGCGTCGAGCGGGATCGCCCCCGCCACCTCGGCGCAGGCCTGGCGCCGGCGCGTGGGTGCGGTGCTGGTGCTCGCGTCGATGCTCGTGCTGCTCGTGGTCGGCGTGATGTCCGTCGCTGGCACCGGTGCTGCGTCGGTCGACACCGTCCCCGCCTCGACGGCCACCGTCGTGGTCGAGCCGGGCCAGACCCTGTGGGGGATCGCGTCGGCGCACGCGCCGTCCGGCACCCCCACGGACGCCTACGTGGCCGCGCTGATCGAGGCCAACGGCCTCACCGGCCCGACCGTCCCCGCCTGGCAGGTGCTCGTGCTTCCTGCCGGCTGACGGGTCGG
>JBFGFG010000057.1:0-10786 GCA_041579655.1 Nitriliruptoraceae bacterium | reverse complement strand
GCGCCCGGGACGCGGGGACGCGGCGGCGCTGCGCTTCCTCGCCGCGCTGCACCGGCTCGTGCTGGACCGCGACGCCCCGCGGCTGGCGCTGCACTACCCCAGCGTCGGCGGCACCCCCGACCTGCGGCTGGTCGGCGACGTGATGGTCGAGACCGTCGCGCGGGAGACCGAGCGCCTCGCCGAGCTGGTCGCGCTCCCCTGCCAGACCAACGAGGTCGGTCGTGCGGCCGGGCTGATCGTGGGGCTGCTCGACGTGGCACGGCTCACCGGACTGCCGCTGGCCCTGCGCGAGGTCGGCGCCAGCGCCGGGCTGAACCTGCGGCTGGACCAGTTCGCGTACGAGCTGCCGACCGGCGACGGCGACGAGCTGCGACGGCTCGGACCCCACGACGCCGAGCTGGTGTTCAGCGACCGCTTCCGTGCGCCCCTGCCGGGCGACCCCGAGGCGTTGCCGCAGGTCGTGGACCGGCTCGGCTGCGACCTGCACCCCATCGACGTGACCACCACCGAGGGCCGGGCACGGGTGTCGTCCTCGGTGTGGGCGGACCAGACCGACCGCTTCGCCCGTCTCGGTGCCGCGCTGCGCACCGCTGCGCGCGTGCCCGCCACCGTCGAGCAGGCCAGCGCCGCCGCGTGGGTGCAGCGACAGCTCGCGGCGCCGAGGCCCGGCGCAGCGACGGTGGTGATGCACTCGGTGGTGCGCGAGTACCTCCCCGCCCCCGAGCTCGCGGCGCTGGACGCCGCCATCGAGGCCGCAGGCGCCCGGGCCACCCTCGACGCGCCCCTCGCCCACGCCCAGCTCGAGCCGGTCAGCGAGCTGCGCCAGCACGGCGTGAGCGTGCGCGTCTGGCCCCAGGCCCCCGAGCCACGGGTGCTGGCCACGTGCGGGGCCCACGGCACCGACGTCACCCCGATCATCGGGCGCGAGTGACGTACGCACCCCGCCCGCGTGCCTAGGCTGAGCCTGCGGACAGCCGGAGAGGGACGCGTGGGCCAGGAGATCAGCCAGACCACCTTCACGCCGGAGGACCGCAGGCTGTACCGCGCCAAGGTCAAGGCCGGGCTCGAGGTGCTGACCCGTCTGTACGACGAGGACCGGTTCGAGAAGGACCGCGACCTGATGGGCGTCGAGCTCGAGTTCCACGTCGTGGACGGTGAGGGGCTGCCGAAGTACGTCAACGACGAGCTGCTCGCGGCGATCGCAGACGAGGACTTCCAGACCGAGCTCGCGCAGTTCAACATCGAGTTCAACCTCGCGCCGCACAAGCTGACCGGCAGCGTGTTCCGCGAGATCGAGGAGGAGCTCAACACCTCCTTCACGTTCGCCCGCCGTCGCGCCACCGAGATCGACGCGCACATCCTGATGGTCGGGACGCTGCCGACCGTGCGCGACCTAGACATCCAGATCGAGGCGATGAGCCACAACCCGCGCTACCACATGCTCAACGAGCAGGTGCTGGCCGCCCGCGGCGAGGACATCGTCATCGACATCGACGGTGCCGAGCCGTTGAGCCTGCGCGCCACCTCGATCACGCTCGAGGCCGCCGCCACCTCCGTGCAGCTGCACCTGCAGGTCTCGGCGAAGAACTTCGCCAACGTGTGGAACAGCGCCCAGGCCATCGCCGCCTCGCAGGTGGCCGTCGGGGCGAACTCGCCGTTCTTCCTCGGGCACGAGCTGATGCAGGAGACCCGCATCGCGGTGTTCGAGCAGGCGATGGACACCCGCACCGAGGAGCTCGCCACCCAGGGCGTGCGCCCGCGCGTGTGGTTCGGCGAGCGCTGGATCGACTCGCCGCTGGACCTGTTCGAGGAGAACTCGCGCTACTTCCCGGCGCTGCTGCCCGAGGTCAGCGACGAGGACCCGATGGCCGAGCTCGAGGCCGGCGACATCCCGCACCTGCCCGAGCTCAACCTGCTCAACGGCACCGTCTACCGCTGGAACCGCCCGGTGTACGGCGTCGCCCGCGGCAAGGCCCACCTTCGCGTAGAGAACCGCGTGCTGCCGGCCGGCCCGACCATGGTCGACACCGTCGCCAACGCTGCGTACTGGTACGGGTTGGTGCGCGCGCTGGCGGACACCGAGGAGCCCATCAGCAAGACGATGTCGTTCCACACCGCCGGCGAGTCGTTCCGCAACGCGGCGCGCGACGGCATGGAGTCGGTGCTGTTCTGGCCCGGCATGGGAGAGGTCCCCGCGTCCGAGCTGGTGCTGCGCACCCTGCTGCCGCTGGCCGAGACCGGCCTCGCCGCGTGGGGCATCGACCGGCGCGACCGCGACCACCTGCTTGGCATCATCGAGCAGCGCTGCCTGAAGCGTCAGACCGGCGCGAGCTGGCAGGTCGCGATGCGCCGCCACCTGCTGACCACCGGCCTCGAGCCGGCGGCCGCCACGATGGCGATGGTGCGCGAGTACCGCGACGGCATGGTCAGCGGCGAGCCCGTCCACACCTGGCCGCTGCCCAGCTGAGCCTCACGGCTGACCGGCGTCCGGGCCGTCACCTGCGGCGCGCGTCGGTGCAGCCTCCGTCGGAGCGCCGACCGGCGTGGTCGGCGGCGTCGGCGACGGCGGCGACGGCGGCTGGCCTGCGAGCTGCTCGGCGGCGCGTGCCTCGCTGCGGCGACGGAGGGCCCGCACCAGCAGCCACAGCAGCAGCGCCGGGATGCCGAGCACCACCAGCGCGACCGGCAGGATGGTGACGCCGAACCAGATCAGCGCGGCGCCGATCGCCTCGAACGCGTCCAGGGTCGTGGCCCAGGCGCGGCCGAGGGTGGTCTCCGGCTCGGGCTCGAGCTCGTCGGGCGCGGTGGCCGTGGGCAGCAGCTCGACGTGGATGGTCGCGAGCGCGACACGGTCCGACGCGCCGGCGCGCTGCGCCTCGAGCCGCTCGATGTCACCACGGACCTGGGTGATGCGCTCGAACACCGACAGCAGCTGCTGGGCGTTGGGGTCACCGTCACGGACCTCGGCGAGCAGCCCCTGCAGCTGCGCCTCGAGCAGCTCGAGGTTGGTGATGCGCGCCTCGAGGTCGGTCAGCTGGTCGGTGAGGTCCTCGGTCGAGATCGACGACTCCACGACGCGCACGCCCACGTCGCCGAGGTCCTCGACGGTCTGGTCGAGCCGCGCGGCCGGCACCCGCAGCGTGATGCGCCCGTAGCCGAAGTCGCCGCCACGCACCTCCGCGCCGGACACGAACCCGCCGGCGCGGTCTGCTGCCGCCGCCACACGCTGGGCCGCCTGCGTGACGTCGGCCACCTCCAGGATCAGCGACGCGGTGCGGGCGAGCTGACGTCCCGCGGAGGTGTTGCCGCCGAACGTGACGACCTCGCCGCTGCCCGACGTGCCGCCCGAGTCGCCCTCGGCCGTCTCCTCGTCGGCCATCTCCTCGCCCATGTCTGCGATGTCGTCCATGGAGTCGCCCTCGGCCGAGATCGGGGGCGCGCCCGCATCATCGGTGTCGCGACCTGAGAAGCTCGCGGCGTCGTCGGAGGAGCAGCCGGCGAGCACGACGGCGACAGCCACCGCCAGCAGGGTCGAGGTGGTCCAGATGCGCATCGTGGTCTCCGTTGTGGTCACCCGTCGGACGCGCACGCTGCTCGGGCGGTTCCACACGGCCGGGGTGCCGTGCGCTGCGCGCGCCGGGCTGTGCACCGTCAGAGGCCGGCGAACAGGTCGTCGAGCGGGCCGTCGGGGATCGATGGCGGACGGATCGCCACGAACGACTCCCACGGCCACGTCGCCGCCTCGATGTCGCGCGGCACCGCGAACCACATGCCGGTGGGGTCCACCTGCGTCTCGTGCGCGAGCAGCGCTGCGTCGCGGCGCGAGAACCAGTCCGCGACGTGGACGCGCGCGGCGACCTCCATGCGGTCGGCGTCTCGCGGCGGGCGGTCGCCCTTCAGCCACTCCTCGTACGGGGAGGGGTGCCCGGCGGTCAGCATCGCCTCGTGCATCGCCTTGAGGTGGCCGCCGGTGAACACCGTGGTGCCGACCACGCGCGCCACCGTCCACGGCTCACCCACCACGTACGCGTCGGGGTCCGAGGCGAGGTCCACCGCCCGCATCGTCACCTCGTGGGTGCGGATGTGGTCGGGGTGCGGGTAGCCGCCGTCCGGCGGGTAGGTGACGATCACCTGCGGCTGCTCGTCGCGGATGATCGCTGCGAGCTTGCCGGCCGGCCGGTCCAGCGGCGCGTTCCAGAAGCAGTCGCCCTCGGGGACGTTCTCGAGGTCCTCGTGCCAGCCCGAGTCGCGCTCACCGAGGTGGTGCACGCGCGTGAAACCGATCGCGGCCACGGCTGCCTCGAGCTCGGCGCGGCGGATGCTCGGTAGCTGGGTGAGGTCGACGTCGGTGAGCGCCTCGTTGAGCACCTCACCCTCCTCGCCGCCGGTGCAGGTCACCAGCACGACGGTCGCGCCCGCGTCCACGTACCGAGCGCTGGTCGCAGCACCCTTGGAGGACTCGTCGTCGGGGTGCGCGTGCACCACGAGCAGGCGCTGGTCAGCCATCGGTCGGCTCCTCGTCGCTGTCGTCGCTGTCGTCGCTGCCGCTGTCGTCGCTGTCGTCCCGGGTGGCGGCGGCGAGCCGCTCGCGCCAGGCCGCCGCGATGCGCTGCCCGCCCTCGCTGGCGTCCAGCACCTCGAGGTCCCCGCGCACCAGCGCCTCGGCCGCGGCCACCTGCTCGGGGACGCCCTGCAGCCGCACCAGCATCGGCGCGCCCGGGTACGAGCCGAGCTTGACGTCGGGGTGGGCCGCAGCGAGCCGCAGGAACGTCGGGTTCAGCAGCGACTCCGGGTAGCCGTGCTCGATCTCCACCACCAGCCACGGCGCGTTGCGTCCGGCCATCAGCAGCGGCTCGAGGCCGGTCTTCACCAGCGTGCGGGTCTGCGACGGCACCCCCGGGAGGATCACGATCGTCGCGCCGCCGGGGTCGTCGATGCCGCCGTCGACGTCGACCCGAACCGCCGGTGCCCAGCCGTCGGTGGGGACCATCGTCGCGCCCGCCGGCACGCGGGCCATGCGCAGGAACTGGTGGCGCGCCTCGTCGTCCATCGACACGCCCATGCTCTGCGTCCACACGATCGCGCCCTGCAGCAGCCGGGCGATCGTCGGGTCCTCCTCGAGGCCCCTGCCCAGGCTCTCGGCCACCGCCTCGAAGGTGATGTCGTCCGGCGTGGAGCCGATGCCACCGGTGGTCAGCACCAGCCGCGGCCGCGCGCGACCGAGCTCGGCCTGCAGCGCCTCGTCGATCGCGTCGGTCTCGTCAGGCACCACGTGGACGCGGTCGAGCGGGATCGCGTGGCGCTGCAGCCGCTCGGCGATGAAGCCGGAGTTGGTGTCCTTGACGAACCCGCCCAGCAGCTCGTCCCCGATCACGAGGATCGACGCTCGGAGCTCTGCGGTCACGGCCATCACCACGGTCGGCGGGAGCATGAGCCTACGCATCCCGCCGGTATCGTCCCGGCCATGTGGATGTCATCCGAGGACGCGCGCTCCGACTTCGTGCTCGCCGCTGCAGCGCTGATCTTCGGATCGATGCTCACGGCGTTCCTCACGACCCTGCCCATCTACCCGGGCGGGCTGTTCGGGCTGCTGCTGGTCCCGGTGTGGATCACGCTGCTGATGACCACCTGGTCGCGCTTCCTCGCGAAGAACCGCGGGCAGGGGCTGGAGGGGCACGGCCTCGGTGCCGATCGCTCCGGCCTGACCGACGGGCTGCTGCTGGTGCTGCCGATCGTGGTGACCGGGTACGCGCAGGGCTTCTCGCCGCTGGGCGTCACCGGCGCGCTGCTGGGCACCCTCGGTCCCGGCGAAGGCCCGACCGTCGCCTCGTTCGCGGCGCTGACGTTCCTGTTCAAGCTGCTGGTGTTCGTGGCCTCGCTGCTCGGCACCGTGCTGCTGTACGGGCTGCTGGTGACGCGTTCACGCGACGCCTTCCGCGAGGTCGACATGCCGCTGCTGGAGGCGCTGCGCAGCTACGGCCTCGGCGCGCTCGGTCTGGGCACCGTGATGGGGCTGCTGCTGTCGCTCGGCGGCGGCGGACCCCGGGCGCTGCACGTGCTGCTCAACAGCGGCGCGCTGCTGCTGACGATCCTCATCACCGACCGCATGGTCGCCAGCAGCGACCGCACCAGCCGCGCCACGATCCTCGCGCCGGCGATCACCGTGCTGGTCGCGTTCGTGCTCGCCTCAGGTGGGCTGTTCGGCGGCGGGCTGCCGAACGGGCTGTACCGCGGCGGCACCGCCGCGGCCACGATGGTGGTGTTCGCCACGTTGCTGCAGACACGCCGCGGCGCGTGGGCCGTGGTGCCGCTGGTGGCCGCGACGCTGTGGGCCCCGACCTGCGGCGTGCTGCCGGTCGCGTACCTGCTGACCACCACCGGCGGCTGCTGAGCACCCGGCTGCACGCGGGACGAAACGCACCACGGGCCGCCAACCTCCTTGCGGAGGGGTGACGGCCCGAGGCGCTGTCGGTCAGACGCTCACTGCATCTGCTTGAACTGCTCGATGCCCTCGATGTGCTTGGCGCGCTTCGCCTCGTCCTGCACGCCGAGACCCTCCTCGGGCGCGTTGACGAGCACGCCGAGCTTGCCCGTGTGCTGGTTGGTGTGGATCAGGTAGGCGGCCTCGGCCGACTCCTCCAGCGTGAAGGTCTGCGACAGGATCGGGTGGATCATGCCGAGGTTGACCAGCTCGTTGGCCTGCCACGCCTCGTTGTAGTTCGCGAAGTGCGAGGACTTGATCTGCTTGAGGTTCATCCACAGGTAGCGGTTGTCGTACTCGTGCATGTAGCCCGAGGTCGACGCGCAGGTGACGATGGTGCCGCCCGGCTTGCAGACGATCACCGAGGCGCCGAAGGTGGACTTGCCCGGGTGCTCGAACACGATGTCGACGTCGCGACCGATCATCGAGCGGATCTTCTTGCCGAAGCGCTTGATCTCGGCGTAGTCGGTCTCGCCGTCCTCGGTCCAGAAGTTGTAGCCCTCGGCCTTGCGGTCGATGACGTGCTCGACGCCCATCGCGTGCAGCAGGTCGACCTTCTCCTGGCTGGACACCACGCACACCGGGATGCCGCCGCCGTTCTGGACGAACTGGGTCGCGAAGCCACCGATGCCGCCGGTCGCACCCCAGATCAGCACGGCGTCGCCCTGCTTCATCTGCGCCGCGTTCTGGCCCACGAGCATGCGGTACGAGGTCGCCATCACGAGGCCCAGCGACGCGGCCTCCTCCCACGTGAGGTGGGTCGGCATCGGCATCAGCTGGTTCGCCTTGACCATCGAGATGTCGGCCATGGAGCCGAAGTTCGTCTCGAAGCCCCAGATCCGCTGACGCGGGTCGAGCATCGAGTCCTCGTGGCCCTGGGGGCTCTCCATGTCGACGTAGTTGCAGTGGACGGTGACGCGGTCACCGGGCTTCCACTGCGTGACGCCGGGGCCCACGCGCAGCACGACGCCGGCCGCGTCGGAACCGACGATGTGGTACGGCAGGTCGTGCCGGGCGCCGAGCTCACCCTCGCGCGCGAAGCGCTCGAGGAAGCCGAACGTCGCCACGGGCTCGAAGATCGAGGTCCACACGGTGTTGAAGTTGATGGCGGACGCCATCGGCGCGATGAGCACCTCGTTGGGGCCCAGCGGCGGGGTGTCCACCATCTCGATGTGGAGGCTCTTGCGCGGGTCCTTCTCGTGGCTCTCGAGCCCCTTGAACATGTCGACCTCGTCCTTGCGGACGATGGCGGCACGCACCTTGTCGGGCAGCGGCAGGGCTCCGATGACGTCGCCGGAAGCGTTGTCGAGGATGGCCTGGCGGATGGCGTCGATCTCTGCGGTCACGGGTTTCGTCTCCGTCATAACGTGGGCGGTGGCGTCGCGCGAGCGCTCCCGTGCTCGCTTCGCGCGAACGCTAACCCAGACCGTGTTCCGACAGCGATTCTGGGCACGCGCCCCACGCGCAGCGCGCTCCCGCCAGCGCGCACGCGCGACGGGCGGACACCACGTCAGTCATCGAGCTGCGGGGGCTCGTCACGTTCGACGGAGAGCACCTCGACACCGTTGCCGGCGGCGTCCGCGTCTGCCTCGTCACGCACGCTGCTGGTGCGCCGGATGTTCCACGCCGCCGCGCCCGCCTGCAGCGGCACCGGGGTGAACCGCATGCGCACCAGCTTCGCGATCGGCCCGCGGGTGAACGGCAGCACCAGCGCCAGACCGACGCCGTCGGTGACGAAGCCGGGCGTCAGCAGCAGGGCGCCACCGAACAGCAGCATCACGCCCTCCATCAGCTCGTCGCCGGGGACCTTGCCGTCCGCGAGCGCGTCGCGGAACGCGGCCCACGCCTTGCTGCCCTCGCGGCGCACGAGCCACGCACCTGCGGCCGAGTCGACCACCAGCAGCAGGATCGTCAACGGCAGACCGAGCAGGTCGTTGACCTGCCCGATCACGGCCAGCTCGACGAGCGGGACCACGATGAAGGCGACGAACAGCAGCAGGAGGGGCATGCGCACGAAGGTACGGCCGTCGCGGCGGGGTGTCCGTACCCGTCCGTCCGGCGCAGCAGGCATCCTGCGGCTCACCGACTGAAGGCATCACCGGTGCAGCAGCTCCGTCTGGAGGGGTTCCACGCCGTCAAGCACGCGCTGCGGTTCGGCGCGGAGCTGACCCGGCTGGTCACGCACGACGCCGACGCGGTCGAGGCGCTGCGCCGTGAACTCGCCCCGGACCTCGAGCTGCGTGCCGCGGGGCTGCAGCTCGTGGACGCGGCCGAGGTCGTGGACGGCGCCGGTCGCGCCCTGCCATCCCCGCTGCTGGGTTGGTGCGCGCGGCCCAGCTGGACGGTGACGGACGCTGTCGCGCGGCCCGGACCGCTGGTGGTGCTCGAGCAGCCTCGTCACCTCGGCAACGTGGGCGCGGTTGTGCGGGTCGCCGCCGCAGCGGACGCTGCGGGCGTGGTGGTCGCGGGAGACCTCGACCCGTGGCACCCGCAGGTCGTGCGGGCCGCGGCCGGGCTGCACCTCGCGCTGCCGGTGATGCGCGCCGACCTCGACGAGGTGGTGGTCGCCGCCCGTGCGGCGGGCCGGCCGGTGCTGGCGGTGGACGGCGACGGCGCGTCGCTCGTGCCCGGTGGGATCCCTCGCAACGCCGTGCTGGTGCTCGGCACCGAGCGGGCCGGGCTGTCCCCGGCCGCACGGGCGCTGTGCGACGGCGCGGTGTCGATCCCGATGCGTGACGGCGTCTCCAGCCTCAACCTCGCCACGGCCGCCGCGGTGTGTCTGTACGCACCGCGGCACTAGCGTGCGCGGTCCGCGAGCGAGGGTGAGCACAGCGTGACGACGGTCGACCAGACGGGCTTCTTCCAGGACGGGCCGGTGCTCAGCGACGAGTGGGGCGACGACGTCGCGCTGCGGTCCATGCTCGCACGGCTGCTGCCCGACGAGGTGCTGCGCGAGGTCACGCCGGCGCTGCAGGACCTCGGTGTCGCCGCGGCCACGACCTACCGGTCCCACGCCGAGGCGCTCGACACCCGCGAGCACGAGCCGCGCCTGGAGCGCTTCGACGCGTGGGGCCGGCGCGTCGATCGCATCGTCACCTCGCCGCACTGGGACACGCTCTCGAAGGCAGCGCACGAGCGCGGGCTGATCGCGGCCGGCTACGACGACACCCACGGTGAGCACGCCCGGGTGCACCAGTTCGCGCTGGCCTACCTGTTCGCGCCCTCGTCCGGGCTGGTGTCGTGCCCGCTGGCGATGACCGACGGCGCCGCGCGCACGCTGCTGGAGCACGCCAGGACCGACGAGACGGCGCGCCGTGCGGCCGACCGCGCCGTGCCGAAGCTGACCTCGACCAACCCTGCGGACGCGTGGACCAGCGGCCAGTGGATGACCGAGCGCACCGGCGGCTCCGACGTCGGCATCTCGGAGACCACCGCGACCGAGGGCGCGGACGGGCTGTGGCGCCTGCACGGGACCAAGTGGTTCACCTCGGCGATCACCGCGGACATGGCGCTGACGCTCGCCCGCCCCGAGGGCGGCAGCGACGGCGGCCGCGGGCTGGCGATGTTCTACCTCGAGCTGCGCGACGACCACGGCCAGCTCGACAACATCCGCGTGCTGCAGCTGAAGGACAAGCTCGGGACGCGTCAGATGCCCACGGCCGAGCTCGCGCTGGAGGGCGTGCGGGCGCTGCCGATCGGCGGGCTGAGCGACGGCACCCGCAACATCACCCCGATGCTCGGCGTGACCCGGCTGTGGAACGCCGTCTCGGCCGCCAGCGGCATGCGCCGCGCCACGGCGATGGCTCGCAGCTACGCGGACCGCCGCGTGGCGTTCGGTCGCCGCCTGCTCGACCAGCCGCTGCACCAGACCACCCTCGCGTGGATGCAGGCCCAGACCGAGGCGGCCACCCAGCTCTCGTTCCGCGCCGCGCAGCTGCTGGGCCGCGTCCAGGCCGGCACGGCCACCGCCGACGACGAGCAGGTGCTGCGGCTGCTGCTGCCGATCGCGAAGCTCACCACCGGCAAGCAGGCGGTCGCGGTCGCGTCCGAGGGCGTCGAGGCGTTCGGCGGCAACGGCTACATCGAGTCGACCCACGTCCCGGTGCTGCTGCGCGACGCCCAGGTGCTGCCGATCTGGGAGGGCACCACCAACGTGCTGTCGCTGGACGCGCTGCGCGCGGTCGCCCGCGACGGTGCGCTGCCGGCGTACCTCGCCGAGATCCACCGAGCGGCGGCCACCGGCAGCGAGAACCCTGACCTCGCGTCGATCGCGGACCGGTCGCGGGCGGCCGCGGACCACGCGGC
>JBFGFG010000056.1:0-10822 GCA_041579655.1 Nitriliruptoraceae bacterium | reverse complement strand
GCGGCGCGCGCCGCCGCCGGCACCGCCGGCCGCGATCGACGCCCGGTCCGAGATCGCCACCACGCCGTCACCGTGGGCGATGTGGACGGCGCCGCCACCGGTGGGCGGGGCGCCGACGAAGCCGGTCCCGTCCGGTCGCACGCGCACGAGGCTCGCGGCGCCGGTGAGCCACCCCAGCATGCCGGGGTCCTCACCGTCCCCGAGCCGGTCGGTGAGCTCGAACGCGATGCCGGACGGCGCGGTGAAGCGGCTCGCCAGCGGCCACGGCGTGCTGGTGGTGAGCGTGCAGCCGTGCCCGCCAACGTGCCAGCGGCCCGGCCGGTCAGCCCACGCCACCAGCAGCACGTGCCCGTCGGCGGTGCGCCACGTGGTGGACGCGGTGGCCACGAACGCGAGGTCGCGGGTCGGCAGCCGTGAGCAGCGCGCGACGGCGTCCCCGGGCAGCGGCTGGCCCGAGGAGGTCGCGAGTAGGAGGAAGCTCAGCACGTCGTGAACACCTTGCGATCGACGGCTTCACCGAGGCTAGCCACGGCCTGGGACACGCCTGCGGAGGCGATGTCGCCTCAGCCGGCGACGTCGGCTGCGCGGGCACGCAGGGTCCGCGCGAGCGTGTCCTGCTGCTCGAGCAGCACGCGCCGCAGCGGGCCGGGGAGGTCGGTCCGCGCAAGCACGGCGTCCACGTCGTCGTGAAGCTGCTGCGAGGCGAGCGGGTGCGGGAAGCAGCCCTCGGACCACTCCAGCGCCCAGTCGATGCTGCGCTCGGCCCATACGCGGTCGAGCTCGTCGAGGTAGCGGCGGTCGAACCCGGCCAGCACGTGTCCGTGGGTCAGCTGGAACATCCCGCTCCACAGCTGGCGGCCGACGGTGTGCGAGAGCGACGCGTCCTGCGTGAGGCGCTCCCACGCGGCGAGCTTGGCCTCCACGGTGGGGCGTGCGGCCCGAGCCGTGGCAGCCTGGCGCTCCCCGAGGTCCGTGCGGTCGCGCTGGTACTCGGCCTCGATCAACGCCTCGTCCGCGGCGCCGGCCGCAGCGAGGCCGACCACCAGGTGCCAGCGCAGGTCGGTGTCGACGGTCACGCCGTCGATCTTCAGCTTGCCGTCCAGCAGGCTGCGCACGTTCTTCGTCTGCTCCGACGTGGTGGCGCACGACGCCCAGTGGCGCACCCAGGCGAGCTGGACGTCCGATCCTGGCTCGGCCGTGATCACGCGACCGTGGGCAGCGTCCGCCAGCGCGCTCATGCGCTCGCGCACCTTCGACTGGTCGCCGTAGCGCTGCACGGCGGCGCGGGCGCGGCCCAGCAGGCGCTCGAGCACGCCGACCTCGGACTCGAAGGTCACGTTGTTGGTGAGCAGGTCGAGGTAGACGCTCGTCGGCATCTGACCGTCACGGACCATGTCCCACGCCGCCGACCACACGATGGTGCGCGGCAGCGCGTCGACGAAGGTGTGCAGCTCGGTGCGCAGCACCTCGGTGGAGGCGTCGTCGAGGCGCAGCTTGCAGAACGTCAGGTCGCCGTCGTTGGCGATCAGCACGTCGCCGGCGCGGACACCGGCCAGGGCGTCCACGACGGTGCGCGGGCCGGAGACGTCCAGCTCGGCGGACTCGCGCTGCACCAGCCCGGCGTCGGTGCGGTCGTACACCCCGACCGCGAGCCGGTGGCGGCGCAGGGTCGGGTGCTCATCGGTGGCGCGCTGCAGCACCGCGACCTCGGCGTACGTGCCGTCCTCGGCCAGGGTGATGGCCGGCTCGATGGTGTTGACGCCGGTGGTCTCGAGCCACTCCTGGCTCCACGACTTCAGCTCGCGCCCCGACGCCTCCTCGAGCGAGCCGAGGAAGTCCGACAGCGTCGCGTTGCCCCACGCGTGCTCCGCGAAGTACGTCTTGCAGCCGTCGAGGAAGGCGTCCTGGCCGACCCACGCCACGAGCTGACGCAGCACCGAGGCGCCCTTGGCGTACGTGATGCCGTCGAAGTTCTGGTGCACCGAGAGGATGTCGTGCATGTCGGCGGCGATCGGGTGGGTCGTCGGCAGCTGGTCCTGGTGCAGCGCCCACGCCTTCTCGGCGTCGTTGAACGTCACCCACGCGTCAGGCCAACGGGTTGCCTCGACCTGCGCGAGCAGCGCCATGAACGTCGCGAAGCTCTCGTTGAGCCACAGGTCGTCCCACCACTGCATCGTGACGAGGTCGCCGAACCACATGTGGGCCATCTCGTGCAGCACGACCTCGGCCCGACGCTCGTTGCGCGCGTCGGTGACCTTGCTGCGGAACACGAACGTCTCGCTGAAGGTGATGCAGCCCGGGTTCTCCATCGCACCCGCGGAGAACTCGGGGACGAACAGCTGGTCGTACTTGCTGAACGGGTACGGGGCGCCGAACGCCTCGGCCATCCACGCCAGCCCGTTGCGCGTGACCTCCAGCAGCTCGGGGAGGTCCGGCTCCAGCGACGCGGCCAGCGAGCGACGGACGTAGAAGCCCTGCGGGAGCTCCTCCTCGTCGAAGCGGAACTCGGCGTACGAGCCGGCGACGAGCGCGGTGATGTACGGGCTGATGCGCGGGGTCGTCTCGAAGCGCCAGGTCCCGGCCGCGCCGTCCTGTGGACGTTCGAGGCAGACCTCGTTGCTGACGCAGACCCACTCCTGCGGGGCCTCGACGGTGAGCGCGAAGGTGGTCTTGAGGTCCGGCTGGTCGAAGCACGGGTAGATCAGGTGCGCGTCGAACGGCTCGCACTGGCTGTGCAGGTAGACGCGCTGGTCAGCAGGGTCGACGAAGCGGTGCAGCCCCTTGCCCTCGTGCTTGTAGGGCATGGTCGCCCGCACGGTGACGGTGTTCTCGGCGGCCAGGCCGGGCAGCGTGATGCGGGTGTCGGAGACCACGTCGTCGAGCGCGAGCGTGGTGCCGTTGAGCACGACCTCGTGGACGGTGACGCAGGTGGCGTCGAGGAAGCTCGCGACGCCCGGCTCGGTGCAGCCGAAGATCAGCTCGCAGCTCACCTCGAAGGTCTCCGCCCCGGTGGTGAGGTCCAGCGCGACCGACGTCTCGACGTCGGCGATGAGTCGGGCGCGCTCGGCGGCCTCGTCGCGGGTCAGGTTCTCGGTGGCCATCAGGTGCTCCGACGTACGTCATCCGTGCGCCACGGCGTCCTCCGTGTGCGCGCAGCAGCCTACGGCCCGCGCGGGCACGTCCGCCGACGGCGTGTGGACGCGGCGGGCCGGTTCAGCGCCCGGGGGCGGTGCCGTGCCGACCTTCGCCGGCGGCGAACCGTGCGACACCGTGTGCCAGCGAGCCCCCGCCCTCGTCGCGCGGGATGCTGCCGGTGCCGCTGCGGTGCTCGACGAGCAGCGCCTCCTCGAGCGGCAGGTCGAACGCAGCACGGGTCGCCGCGAGGTCCGCGCGCATGCAGGCCTGCGGGTAGGCCGCGAGCTGGTGGCCGAGCTCGACGGCGGCCGCGAGCGCCCCACCGTTCGCGACCACGCGCGTGGCCAGACCGATGCGCAGCGCCTCGTCGGCCGCGACCGGCCGGCCCGTGAGGATCAGGTCCAGCGCCACGCCCTGACCCACCAACCGCGGCAGCCGCACCGTGCCTCCGTCGATCAACGGCACGCCCCAGCGGCGACAGAACACACCGAACACGGCGTCCTGCGCCACGATGCGCAGGTCGCACCACAGCGCGAGCTCGAGCCCGCCCGCGACCGCGTGCCCCTCGACCGCCGCGATCGTGGGCGTGCGCACGACCCGTCGGGTCGGTCCCATCGGCCCGTGGTCGTCCTCGGTGAGCCTGTTCATCCGCGCCGGGTCGCCGGACGCCACCGCGTGCAGGTCCGCACCGGCGCAGAACGTGCCGCCCGCGCCGGTGAGCACGATCACGCTCACGTCGGGCGCCTCGTCGGCTGCCACGATCGCGGCGTCGAGCGCCGCCGCGGTCGGCCCGTCCACGGCGTTGCGGCGATGGGGGCGATCGATGGTGACGATCGCGATGGGTCCGTCCCGTCTGACGTGGACGGCGTCGCTGCCGGTCGGTTCCGCCGCGGTCGCGGCGTCCATCGCTCCGTCATCGCTGCTCATGTTGGGGCCTCCTCTGCGGCGACCGGTCATGAACTGTCCGGCCACCGCGCGGTCGTGGCTATGCTCGCCGACAGGGGACGGGAGCGTGTCACACGCCTGTCCTCGTTCACCATCGAAACGTCAGGGAGACGGTCGACGATGCAGGAGTACACCACGCCCGGTGAGGTGACCGTCCCCGAGACGGAGACCCTCACCACGAGCCTCTTCGAGGCCTACGAGCAGCACCCGACCCGGCCCGCGTTCGCAACGCGTGTCGGCGGCGCGTTCCAGACGATCTCCACGAAGGCTTTCGTGGATGACGTCGTGGGCGTCGCGGCCGGCCTCATGGGGCTCGGTGTCGAAGCGGGAGACCGCGTCTGCGTCATGGCCCCCACGCGCTACGAGTGGACGGTCATCGACTACGCCATCTGGGCGGCCGGTGCCGTCACGGTGCCGATCTACGAGACCTCCTCCGCGGAGCAGGTCGAGTGGATCGTCGGCAACTCGGGCGCGGTCGCGCTCATCGTCGACGACGCGTCGCTCAAGGAGCGCTTCAACGAGGTCGCCGACCAGCTCCCGGGCTGCAAGCACGTCTTCGTGCTCGAGGACGGCGGCATCGACGCCATCAAGGCCTCAGGCACGGCAGACATGGCGGCCGTGCGTGCCCGCGCCGAGAGCCGCACCGGCTCCGACCTGGCCACGCTGGTCTACACCTCCGGCACCACCGGTCGCCCCAAGGGCGTCGAGCTGTCCCACAGCAACTTCGTCTGGGACGTCTCGCAGGTCGTGGACATCGCCGGGGACTTCTTCCGCGCGGGTGAGTCCACGCTGCTGTTCCTGCCGCTGGCCCACATCTTCGCGCGCCTGATCCAGGTCGGCTGCGTGCGCTCCGGCGTGCTCATGGCCTACTCGACGGGCATCCCGCAGCTGCTCGAGGAGCTCCAGCTCCTCAAGCCGACCTTCCTGCTCGCGGTGCCCCGCGTGTTCGAGAAGGTGTTCAACGGTGCGCAGCAGCGCTCGCACGCTGACGGCAAGGGCAAGATCTTCGACAAGGCCGCCGACACGGCGATCGCCTTCTCCGAGGCCTCGACCTCCGGCTCGGTGCCGCTCAAGCTCAAGCTCGAGCACGCGCTGTTCGACAAGCTCGTGTACGGCAAGCTGCGTGACGCCATGGGTGGTCGCGTGCGCTACGCCGTCTCCGGTGGTGCCGCGCTCGGTACTCGTCTGGGTCACTTCTTCAACGGCATCGGCATCACGATCCTCGAGGGCTACGGCCTCACCGAGACGTCCGCCGCTGCGACGATCAACTCGCCGAACGCGTTCAAGATCGGATCTGTCGGCCGTCCGCTGCCGGGCGCCTCGATCCGGATCGCGGAGGACGGCGAGATCCTCATCAAGTCCGGTGGTGTCATGCATGGCTACTACCAGAACGATGAGGCGACCAAGGAGGCGATCACCGAGGACGGCTGGTTCCACACCGGCGACCTCGGCTCGATCGACAACCAGGGCTACCTGGCGATCACCGGCCGCAAGAAGGAGATCATCGTCACTGCCGGCGGCAAGAACGTTGCCCCGGCACCGCTGGAGGACCGCATCCGTGCGCACCACCTCATCAGCCAGGCGATGGTCATCGGTGACGACCGTAAGTTCGTCTCCTACATCGTGACGGTGGACCCCGAGGCCTTCCCGGTCTGGGCCGCCGCCCACGGCAAGGAGGGCAAGAGCATCGCGGACCTCACCGAGGACGCGGAGCTCATCGCCGAGCTGCAGAACGCGATCGACGACGCGAACAAGTCCGTGTCGAAGGCCGAGTCCATCCGCTCGTTCAAGATCCTGCCGGTCGACTTCGAGATCGGCGACGAGCTGTCGCAGAAGCAGTCCGTCAAGCGCCACGTCGTCAACAAGAAGTACGCCGACGTGATCGAGTCGATCTACAGCTGAGCACCACCGCACAACGCCTGACCCCTCGCCACGGCGGGGGGTCAGGCGCGTTCCGAGCGGTCGCCGCTACCGTCTCGGTCCGGTGAGGGAGTCGTGTGGTGCGGTGGGTCGGCGTTGCGCTGATGGTCCTGTGGGCGGTCGTCGTCCCGCTGATGCACGGGCACGCCGCCGCACCGGCTCATGCTCACGCACCGACCGCGATGGCTGCCGACGAGGTGCTGGACGACCACGAGCAGCACGTCGCCCACCTGGCCGGTGTCGACGCGACCGTGGCGACCGTCACGCACGCGCTGGCCGACGGGGTCGCTGCCCCGATGTCCTCTGCGGTGCTGGTGGCTGCCACCGCGCTGCTGGTCCTGATGGTCGTCTTCGGACGTCCGGTGGTGAACGGCACCCCGAGGCCACTGACCGGCACGCAGGCACGCGGCACCGCGCGCGGCAGCCCGGTCAGCCGGTTCGAGGTCGTCGTCGTCTGAGGGCGTGCCCACTCGCCGTTCCCAGCGGCGTGTCACCCCGTTCGTCAACGACGAGAGCTGATGCCGTGCACACCTGTCTCACCACCCATCGCCCACCTCCACCGGGTCGCCCTAGGAGCCGCGGCCGGTGGCGTGCCCGGACGCTCCTCGTCGGCGCTGCCGCTGTCCTGGCGCTGCTCGCGACGCCGGCACTGGCCCACACCGAGCTCGTGAGCTCGAGCCCCGTCGATGGCGCCTCCGTCAAGGGAGAGCTCGGCACCGTCGTGCTGGAGTTCTCGCGTGAGGTCCAGCTGCTCGGCGACACGCTGACCATCAGCGGTCCCGAGGGGGAGTACGTGGGCGAGGTGGCCGCGACCCGGTCCACGGACGGGCTGCTGGTCACCACGACGCTCGACCCGGCCCTGTCCGCCGGCTCGTGGGTGCTCGACTGGCAGATCCTCGCCTCCGACAGCCATCCGCGCCGCGGGACCGTCCTGCTCGAGGTCGGCGACGCCGCTGCCGCTCCGTCGGCGCGCGCGTCCGAGGTACCGCCCTCAGCCACACCCCGACCACAGGCGGAGCTCAGGCCGAGGTCCGCGGCCGCCGCGGCACCCAAGGTGCCGACGGGAACGCCGGCCCCGGCGGCCGCGCGGCGCCCGCTCGAGCTGCTCGGCGCGCTGGCACGCATCGTGATGTACCTGGGCCTGATGTCCGCTGCTGGCCTCGCGCTGTTCAAGGCGGGGCCACACCGTGGCGAGCATGATCGTGCGCCGCAGCTCGCGCTGATCGCTGGCCGGCTGGCGCTGGTCGCGCTCCTCGCGAGTCTGCTCGAGGTGCTGCTGCACGTCGCGGCGGTGTCCGGCCGGGGGTTCTCGGGCGCGCTGGACGGCCCGACGTGGCGTGCGGTGCTGCGCACGGGGCTCGGCTCGGCGCTCGGCGTGCGTTCGGTGGGTCTGCTGCTGCTCGGCATCGGGGGGATCCGTCGCGCGCGTGCCGCGGTCGCGTCCGGCCCGGACGGCCTCAAGCTGCTGGGCGCGGCGCTGGCCATCGGCTCGTTCCAGCTCGTCGGTCACACCGCATCCACCGCTCCGGAGGCGGTCGTGCGGACGGCCGACCTGGTCCACGCGACCGCAGCTGCTGTGTGGGTCGGTGGGCTGCTCGGCCTGTTCCTGCTCAGCCGAGGTCAGGATGCCACCGGACGCGCTCGCGCGGCAGCCCGGTTCTCCACGATCGCCATCGTTGCCGTCATCGGCGTGGCCGTCGCAGGCTCCGCGCTCGCGCTGGTGACGCTGCCAGGCACGGCGAGCGTGTTCGGCACGGCGTACGGTCGCGTGCTGGTGGCCAAGCTCGCCGTCGTGGCCGTGCTCGGCGCCGTCGGCGCGCACAGCCACAGAAGCGTCGTCCCGCTCGTCGGGAGCGATGACCCCGTGACCGCCACGCACGGCCTGCACCGGCTGCACCGCAACGTGGTCGCCGAGTCCGTCCTCATGGTCGTGGTGCTGTCGCTCACGGCCGTGCTGGTCGCGCTGAGCCCGAGCTGAGTCGCAACGCCCACGGAGCGCGCCCGTCGCGGGTCGCCCCACCCACAGGTCAGGAACCCGAACGATGATCGCTCGTCACCTCACGCACCCGCTCGTCCTGCTCTGCGTGGCGACCGCCATGGTCTCCTGCACCCAGCAGAGGGCGCCGACCGCGCAGCAGGCCGCTGCCGGAGACCCCGCGCTCGGCGCCGAGCTGTACGCCAACAACTGCGCCCGGTGCCACGGTGCGGCGGCCGAGGGGACGGACGCAGGTCCGAGCTTCCTCAACGACGTCTACGTGCCGTCGCACCACGCGGACGAGGCGTTCCAGATCGCGGCGGCCCGTGGCGTGCAGGCGCATCACTGGGACTTCGGGCCGATGCCGGCCGTGGGCGTCGAGAACGACCTGAGCCGAGAGGACGTGAGCCACATCACCGCCCACGTCCGCATGCTGCAGGCACAGGCAGGGCTGATCACGGGCACACCCTGACGGTCCCGACTCCGAACGTCACCCGTACTCGCGCCACGCCGGCGCCCACCACCCACACGGAGATCCCCCGATGCCCCGCTTCGACGCCTGTGACGCTGCCTCGATGAAGTGCGTCTCGACGCTCAACGACTCCGGCTACCCCGCGTTCGAGCCGGTGCCGTTCAGCTGTTCTGCCGAGGACGCGATGGCCGCCGTGAAGGCGGTCGTCGCCGACCACCCGCGGACGAAGGTCGTCGAGGAGGACGGGCTCTACCTGTCCACGGTGTTCATGACCCGGGTCATCCGCTGGAAGGACACGGTGCAGTTCGAGGTCGACCCGGACGCGAAGCTGATCCACTTCCGCTCCGAGTCCGTGCCGTACGCCGGTAGCGACCTCGGTGCCAACCGCAAGCGCATGACGGCGGTCACGCAGATGCTGCAGGCCAGGCTCGGCTGAGTCGTCCGGCGGCCGCTCGGACGGGCGGCGGGGCAGGGGAGTGGGGGCGCGACGTCGAACACCACGACGACCCTTCCCGCATCCTCACACGAGGTCACCCGTGTCCGTCCGCTCCACATCACTCCGCGCGTCCGTCGCCGCCGTCGCCGCGATCTCGTTGGGCGCCCTCGCGTTCGGCCCGGCTGTCGTGGCCGCCCCCGTCTCGGGGAGCGCCGATGCACAGCTGCCGCTGATCAGCCAGGCGAAGCTCGACTCGCTCGGTGCCGAGTTCAGCACGACGTACCTCGACACCGCGGACGGTGAGCGTCTCCACACCGAGATCCTCGTGCCCAAGGGCACCGACATGTCGGCCGGCTCCACGGCGGCGCTGCCGGTCATCGCCGTGGTGAGCCCGTATCTCGGCAACGAGGGCGGCCTCAACGCCTACGGCCCGAGCGACCGCTTCCTCGACCTGTTCGAGGGCACGGACCTGTTCCGTCAGGGCTACGCCGTCGTGCAGACCTCGACGCGCGGCACCGGCGGCTCGTCCGGCTGCCTCGACATCCTCGGACCGGGCGAGCAGCTCGACACGGTGACCGCCGTGGAGTGGGCTGCGGCTCAGCCGTGGAGCAACGGCAAGGTCGGCCTGTACGGGAAGTCGTACGACGGCAACACCGGCGCGTTCGCGGCCGCGAACCAGCCGGCCGGCCTCGCGGCGATCGTCGCGCAGGCCATCGCCCCCGACCGCTACCGCGGCTCGTACGCCGACCAGACGCGCCTCGCGCAGTCCCTGCTGTACCCGTCGGCCACCTACGGCGCGTCCGCCGAGGCCGAGTTCAGCCTCGCCGCGGACCCCGAGTACAACCTCAACTCGGCATCGCGTTCGGGTGACTGCCAGGCGCTGCTCGCGGAGCACTACCTGCCGGTCGAGGAGCTGCCGTTCTGGCGCCTGCGTGACGCGGCCGCTCGCGTCGCGAGCAACAACACCGACGTCCCCACCTTCGTCACGGCCGGCTACCTCGACACGGCCACCAACATCGGTGCGGGCGCGCTCGAGTTCTTCGAGAACCTCTCCGGTGATGGCCACCACCTGTGGGTCGGCTGGTTCGGTCACCGCCGCGGCAACGACGGCAAGGCGACCACGGGTCCGCACGAGCTCGCGATGGGTCGCGCCGGCTTCTTCGACGCGGTGATGGGCTTCTACGACCAGAACCTCAAGGGCATCAAGGGAGCGGACCTCGAGGTCACGGTCGCGGCCCAGACCTCCACCGGTGAGTGGCGCGAGGAGAGCTCCTTCCCGGGCGCCGCGGCCACGCCGTTCCGTCTCGACCTCAAGAGCGGTCGCTACACCGACACCGGTCAGGGACGTGGCTCGAACGCGACCAACATCGGCGCCGGTGGCCTGCTCACGATCGGCGCAGCAGGTGGCAACGACGGCGTGTGGTCCATCACCCAGCCGCTCGCTGCACCGATGCACGTCGCCGGGTTCCCGACCGTCGACCTGACGATCAACGCGCTGGTTCCCAAGACCAACATCGCGGTGAACCTGTACGACATCGACGCGAACGGCAAGGCCACGTTCATGTCCCGCGGCGTCGGCAACGTCGACGCGACCGTGATGCTGGATCCGACCTACACCGAGACCGTCCCGATGTTCCCCACGGACTGGATCGTCGAGAAGGGCCACCGGCTCGCAGTGTTCGTGCACGACGCCAACACCGAGTCGTTCATCCACGAGCCCACCGGCGGCGAGGTGCTGGTCATCAGCGGCGTGCTGCACATGACGGCGCTGCCGATGAAGCACAAGGCGCTGGCGGGGACGAGCAACAACGAGCTCGTCGCGTTCCGCACGGCCGCTCCGTTCAGCGCCTCGGCGCAGGTCGCCGACAGCAAGAACATCGTCACGACGTTCACCGAGCCGGACTTCGGCTGAGCTCGAGCCGTACCCCGCTCGCTGTGG
>JBFGFG010000055.1:0-10918 GCA_041579655.1 Nitriliruptoraceae bacterium | reverse complement strand
GCTCGGCGTGCTCGCCGCGGGGCTGACCCTGCGCGACCGCCGGCAACGCCGGCGGTGAGCAGCCCGCTCCGTCCCGACCGTGACGAGGTCAGGACGGTCGTGGGGTACGTGAGCCGCGTGCTGGTCCTCGCCGGCGTGCTGCAGCTGCCCGCCATCGCTCTCGCCGTGGTGACCGGCGCCGTGAACGACGCGAGCGCGATGGCCGTCGGGGCCGCCGTCGCGGTGATCGTGGGGCAGCTCGGCACGCGCGCGGCGCCGGACGACGCCGAGCTGCGCTGGGCCACGGGCATGGTGATCGTGGCCCTCGCGTGGCTGCTGGTGCCCACGGTGCTGGCCGTCTCGCTGCACCTGACCGGGCACACCGGGAGCTGGCTGGACGCGCTGTTCGACATGATGAGCGGGCTGACCACCAGCGGCCTGAGCCTGCTGCAGGACGTGGACCACGCCGGCGTGGGCGTGCAGCTGCTGCGACACCTGACCCACTTCGCCGGTGGCCAGGGGATCATCCTGGTCATGCTCACGGTGCTCACGCACAGCGGCGCGCAGGTCGGCACGCTGCTCGCGGGCGAGGGTCGCGACGAGCGCATCGTGCCGAACGTGATCCGCACCGCACGGCTGATCTACCTCATCGCCGGGGTCTGGCTGGTGGCCGGCAGCGCGGCGCTGTGGGTGGCCCTGGTGTCCACCGGGATGGGGCCGCTGCGAGCCGTCGCGCACAGCACGAACCTGTTCATGGCCGCGTTCGACACCGGCGGGTTCTCGATGATGAGCAGCTCCGTGGCGTACTACCACTCGGGCGCCGTCGAGCTGGTGCTGGCCGTGCTGATGGTCGCCGGGGCGCTGTCGTTCCCCGTCCACTGGGAGCTGTGGCAGCGGCGCGTGCGCAACGCCACCCGACAGCTGGACCTGCGCACCCTGATGGTCTCCACGACGGCGCTGACCGGCCTGCTGCTGCTGGCGATGGCCGCCCACCACGTGCAGACCACGACGTCCGGCCTGCTGCGCAAGGGCGCGTTCACGGCGCTGTCCGCCGCGACCGGCACCGGATTCACCGTCGTGGCCTCCCCCGCGTACCTGCAGTGGGGCCAGCTCGCACCCGCCGTGGTCGTGGCGATCATGGGCATCGGCGCGATGTCGGGGTCCACGGCCGGCGGGATCAAGACGCTGCGGCTGGGGCTGCTGACCAAGGCCATCGCGCGTGACGTGCGCAAGTCGCTGGCGCCGCCCGCAGCGCTGGTGGTGGCCAGCTACCAGGCGCGCCGGCGCGTGGTGGTCTCGGACCAGCAGGTCCGTGCCGCGTTCGTCGTGGTCACGCTGTTCCTGGCCACCTACGTCGGCGGCGCGCTGGTCGCGATGTTCCACGGGGCCACGCTCGAGGCCGGCCTGTTCGAGTCGACCTCCGCCACCGCCGCCGTGGGGCTGAGCGCCGGCGTGGCCGTCCCGTCGGCCGCTCCCAGCCTCAAGCTCGTGCTCACGGCGCAGATGTGGCTGGGGCGGCTGGAGTTCCTCGCGGCGTTCGCGCTGGTCGGCTGGATCGGCTCGGTCGCCCGGGCCGGCCTGCAGGGGCCTCGGCGTCGCCAGTCCGTCTGACGGGCACCGTCGCTGGC
Source organism: Nitriliruptoraceae bacterium (assembly GCA_041579655.1). Taxonomy (GTDB): domain Bacteria; phylum Actinomycetota; class Nitriliruptoria; order Nitriliruptorales; family Nitriliruptoraceae; genus JBFGFG01. Next base: position 9,311 of record JBFGFG010000055.1, on the reverse strand, counting down.
GCTGTGGTTCGGTGCGCGTGACGGAGCGTCCGCTCACCGCGGCTGCCCGTCGTCGACCCCCCGTCCGCGACCGCACCGCCGGTCCCGGACGCACCCCAGGAGCGTCGTGCCCGCCCCCGTCCAGCCTCGAACCGCCAGCCCGGCTCACGGGCAGGTGTCACCTTGACGGTGCTGCTGCGTCCGGACGCGCGTGATCGTCGCATCGTGGGTGGCTACGTCGGTCGCGTGCTGGTCGGCATCGGGCTGCTGCACCTGCCGGCGATCCTGACCGCGCTGGTGCTCGGCGAGCTCAACGACGCCGCCGGCATGACCGTCGGCGGGCTGCTAGCCGTGGTGATGGGCCGGGCGGCGGACCTGCGCTGGTCCACGCGCGACGTGCAGCTGGACTGGGCCCACGGGCTGGTCACCGTCGCGATGGCGTGGCTCGTGGCCCCGCTGCCGATCGCTGTCTCGCTGATCACCAGCGGCCACCTCGCGACGTTCGTGGACGCGTACTTCGAGGCGATGAGCGGGCTGACCACATCGGGTATGTCGATGGTGCGCGACCTCGACCACCTCGGCACCGGGATGCAGCTGCTGCGACACCTGACGCACTTCGCCGGCGGCCAGGGGATCATCCTCGTGGTGCTGACCGTGCTGGCGTCGGGGCAGAGCCAGATCGGCACGCTGTTCGTCGGCGAGGGCCGCGAGGAACGGGTCGTGCCGTCGGTGATCCGCACCGCGCGCCTGATCTACGTCATCTTCGCCGCGTGGTTCGTCGTGGGCGGCACCGCGCTGTGGCTGGTGCTGCTGCTGGCCGGCATGGGGCCCGGCACCGCCGTGATGCACAGCGTGTCGCTGTTCCTCGCGGCCTTCGACACCGGCGGCTTCTCGATCCACTCGCAGTCCGCGGCGTACTACCACTCGGCCGCCGTCGAGCTGACGCTGATCCCGATCATGCTGGCGGGCGCGGTGTCGTTCCCGCTGCACTACGACCTGTGGCAGCGCCGGGTCCGCACCGCCACGCAGCACCTCGACCTGCGGATGCTGGCGACCACCACCACGGTGCTGACGGGCGTGATCGTGGTCGGGCTGGCGTCGCGGGGCACGTACCCCACCGCCGAGGGGCTCACCCGCAAGGGCGTGTTCACCGCGCTCTCCGCCGCGACCAACACCGGCTTCTCGGTGTTCCCCGGCAGCAGCTACGACGAGTGGGGCGACCTCGCGCCGGGAGCCCTGGTCGCGATCATGATCATCGGTTCCATGGCCGGCTCGACGGCTGGTGGCATCAAGACGATCCGGGTCGCGATGATCGCGAAGTCCGTGCTGCGCGACATCCGCAAGGCGCTCGCGCCGCCGTCCAGCATCGTGGTCGCGACCTACCGCAGCCGCCGCCAGCAGATCGTCACCGACGAGATGGTGCGCGGCGCGGTGGTGATGACCGTGCTGTACCTCGGCACCGCGGTCGGCGGCGCGATGCTGCACGTGTTCTACGGCGCCACCATCGAGCACGCGCTGTTCGAGTCGACCTCCGCCACGGCGAACGTCGGGCTGACCGTGGGCTTCATCGGCCCGGACAACCCGCCGCTGCTGAAGCTGATGACCGCCGCACAGATGTGGGCGGGCCGCCTCGAGTTCCTCGCCGTGATCTCGCTGGTCGGTTACGCCGTGGCGATGGTGCGCGGCCGCAAGTGAGGCCGCTGGGGCAGCGCTGAGCGCGGCGCTGAGCTCAGCGCTTGTCCTTGAGACCCGCGGTCTGGTCGCTGGGGCACAGCTCCTTGATCACGCAGCCGGCGCAGTCGGGGCGGCGTGCGTCGCACACCCGACGGCCGTGGAAGATCAGCGTGTCGGCGACGTCGAGCCAGCGCTCCTGCGGGAACAGCCGCATCAGGTCCCGCTCGATCTTCGGCGCCGTGTCGTTGGTCGTCAGGCGCAGCCGCCGGGCGAGCCGGTGCACGTGGGTGTCCACCACCACGCCCTCGTTGTGACCGAACGCGTTGGACAGCACCACGTTGGCGGTCTTGCGTGCGACACCCGGCAGCGTCAGCAGCTCCTCCATCGTCCCGGGCACCTCTCCCCCGTGCTCGGTCACGACGATCGTTGCGCTCGCGTGCAGGTTCTTCGCCTTCTGCCGGAACAGGCCGAGCGCGCCGATCAGCTGCTCGATACGCGCGGGCGTGGACGACGCGGTGGCCACGGCGTCCGGCAGCTCGGCGAACAGCGCCGGCGTGATCTCGTTGACCTTCACATCCGTGGACTGGGCCGACAGCATCGTGGCCGCCAGCAGCTGCCAGGTCGAGCCGTAGTGCAGCGCGATCTCGGCGTCCGGGTGCTCCGCGCTCAGCGCCTCGAGGATGTACGGCGCCCGCACCGTCTTGCCACGGCTGCGGTCGACGCCGTCGAACGGCGGGGTGTCGGTCATGGCACGGTCCTTGGGGGAGGTCACCGATGCTACGGGCGTGCCGCCCCCGTCAGCCGGCAGCAGGTTCCACCGGCAGCCTGACCGTGAACGTGGTGCCCACGCCGAGCAACGACTCGACCGCGATCCGGCCGCCGTGGCGCTCGACCGCGTTGCGCACGATCGCCAGACCGAGCCCGGTGCCGCCGCGCGCTCGCGAGCGTGCCACGTCCACCCGGTAGAACCGCTCGAAGATGCGCTCGACGGCCGAGGCAGGGATGCCCACCCCGGTGTCACGCACGCGCAGCACCTGGTCGCCGCCGTCCTGCTCCAACGTGACGGTGACGGTGCCGCCCCGCTCGGTGTACTGGACGGCGTTGCTGACGAGGTTGACCAGCACGAGCCGCAGCTCGCGCTCGACGCCGACCACGACCGCGGACGGCGGCAGCAGCAGCTCGAGCTCGACGTCGCCGGTGGCCGCTGCCTCGCGCAGCGCGTGGGCGGCCTCGCGGGCGAGCGCGGCGAGGTCGACGGCCGCGCGCTCCGCCCCGGTCTCCTCGTCGAGCAGCCGCAGGTCGAGCAGGTCACGCACGAGCCGCACGAGCCGGTCGGTCTCCTCGTCGAGCCTGTCCAGCAGGCCCTCACGTCGCTCCGGCGGCGCGACACGCATCGCCTCGGTCAGCGCCGCGATCGCGGTGACCGGCGTCTTGAGCTCGTGCGAGGCGTTGATGACGAAGTCACGGCGCAGGGCCTCGACACGCCGCTCGCGGGTGCGGTCGCTGACCACCACCAGGACGTGGTCGTCCAGCGGTGACGCGGTGATGCGCAGCTCACGACCGGCGCGTTCGTCAGTCAGCGCGACCAGCGTGCCGGTGAGCCGCGCCTCCTCGGCGGCCTGCGCCATCGCGGCCGAGCCGATGGCGGTGAGCGCCGTCGCCGTCCCCTCCTCCAGGGCGAGGTGCGACAGCTCCGCCGCGGCCGGGTTGCTCGCCGCGAGCCGTCCGTCTGCGCCGAACACGAACGCCGGCTCGTCCAGCGACGACACCAGCCGATCGGTCCACGACACCCGGGAGCGCAGCCCCTCACGAGCCGCCTGCAGCTCGTCGCCCACCACGTTCACCGCGGTGGCCAGCGAGCGCCACGCGTGGCTGTCGTCGAGCCGCAGCGGTGCCGGGACGGCGTCGCCCGCCCAGCGGTTCACCTCGCGGGCGACGTTCTCGACCCGCTGCTCGGTCCGCCGCCACACGGCCAGCGCGACCGCGGCAGCGCCGAGCGTCGCGACCCACGGACCGGCGCCGGGCGCGGTGGCACCCAGCAGGCCAGCCAGCAGGGCCGTCAGCGGCAGCAGCACCAGCGACGCCCGGCTCACGGCGCGAGGCGGTCCGCGAAGCGGTAGCCGACGCCGCGCACGGTCAGGATCCGCACCGGCTCCTGCGGGTCGGCCTCGACCCGGGTGCGCAGCCGACGGATGTGCACGTCCAGCGTCTTGGTGTCACCGACGTAGTCGCTGCCCCACACCTCGCTGATGAGGTGGCTGCGCGTGAGCACGCGGCCGGCGCTCTCCACGAGGCAGGCGAGCAGGTCGAACTCCTTCGGCGGCAGCTCCACGAGCGCGCCGTCGACCCGCACCTCGTGGCGCACGCGGTCCACCCGCACGCCGAGGGACTCGGACGGGGCCTCGTCGTGCGCCGACTCCGTGCCCCCCGTGCGGCGCAGAACCGCGCGGATCCGTGCGATGAGCTCGCGCGCGGAGAACGGCTTGCTGACGTAGTCGTCCGCGCCGAGCTCGAGCCCGACGACGCGGTCGATCTCGCCGTCCCGTGCCGTGACCATGATGATCGGCACGTCGCTGCGAGCACGCAGCTGGCGGCACACCTCGGTGCCCGACAGCCCCGGCAGCATCAGGTCCAGCAGCACCAGGTCGGGCCGGACGCGCTCGAACGCGGCCACGGCCGCGCTGCCGTCGCTGACCCACGCCACCTCGAAGCCCTCGGCCTCGAGGCTGATCGTCAGACCCTCGGCGATCGCGGCCTCGTCCTCGACGAGCAGCAGCTTCGGCATCAGGGTCTCCCCGCGGAGGGTCGTCGGTCAGCTGGTCTTGGACGGCAGGGTGACACGTTCGCCGGTGCTCGCGAACGCAGTGTCGCGTGCGATCGCCACGCCGTGGTCCGCGATGCGCTCGAGGTAGCGCGCCACGAGCCCCAGCACGATGCGGTCGTCCGCCGCGGCGTTGTCGGCCGCAGCGCTGTCGAGCACCAGCTGCTGGAGCCGGTCGACGTCCTCGTCGGCCTCGTCGAGCTCGTTGACGGCCAGCGAGTCCTTCGTGCGCCAGGCCTCCATGCCGCCGCGGAACACCTCGCCCGCGCGCTCGGCCAGCTCCCGAACCTGCGCGCCGATCGGGTCCGGCAGGTCGCGCGGGTCGGACATGCGCAGCGACTCGCACACGTGCCGCAGCAGCGCCGCCGAGCGGTCCACGTCCACGCACATGCGCAGCAGCGCGACGAGACGACGCAGGTCGCTGCCCATCGGGCTGTGCAGCGCGAGCATCACGAAGCCTGCGTCCTCGATCCGGGCGCAGTCGTCGTGCACCAGGTCCGAGAGGCGGCGCGACTCGGCGATGACGTCCTGCTCACCGGCGAGGAACCCCGCGACCAGCCGCGGCATCGCCTCGATGATGCGCACGCCGGCAGCGGTGAACTGCTCGTCGAGGTCGTCGAGCTTGGTGTGGAACCGCGGCTGTGCGTCGTGGCGCATCGGGGTGCTCCGTGGGGTGGTGGTGCTCATCCGAAGCGGCCCGTGATGTAGCCCTCGGTCCGCTCGTCGGACGCCTCGGTGAAGATCTTGTTCGTCGTGGCGTACTCGACCACGACGCCGGTGCGGGTTCCAGCATCGTCGACGTCCAGCGACAGGAAGGCGGTGCGGTCCGAGACGCGCGACGCCTGCTGCATGTTGTGCGTGACGATCACGATCGAGTACGTGTGGCGCAGGTCGCGCATCAGGTCCTCGATGCGCAGCGTGGCGATCGGGTCGAGCGCCGAGCAGGGCTCGTCCATCAGGATCACGTCGGGCTGCACCGCGATCGCGCGAGCGATGCACAGCCGCTGCTGCTGGCCGCCCGACAGCGCGTACGCCGACTCGTGCAGCTTGTCCTTGACCTCGTCCCACAGCGCCGCGCCGCGGAGGGACTCCTCGACGATGTCATCGAGGTCCTGCTTGATCCCCGTGATCTTGGGACCGAACGCGACGTTCTCGTAGATCGACTTCGGGAACGGGTTCGGCTTCTGGAACACCATCCCGATGCGGCGGCGGACCTCGACGGGGTCCACGCCCTTCTCGTACAGGTTGTGGCCGTGGTAGCGGATCTCGCCCTCGACGCGGGCGCCGTGGGTCAGGTCGTGCATGCGGTTCAGCGTGCGCAGCAGCGTCGACTTGCCGCAGCCGGACGGACCGATCAGGGCCGTGATCTCGTTGCGCGGGATGCGCATCGAGACGCCCTTCACCGCGAGGAAGTCGCCGTAGAACACGTCCACGTCGTCGAGCTCGAACACGGCGTCCGGCACGTCCTCGGCGGCGTCGTGGCCGGTCGTGGCCGGTGCCGCGACCCGGTCGGGGCGGCTGGCGATGGCGGGGGTCGCGCTCATGTCTGGCTCCTTGGCAGATCCGGACGTGCGGTCGTTCGTGTGCCGCTGTGCAGCGGCGGGGATGTGCGGGGTGTGCGGCGGTGTGAGCTCAGGCATCTCAGCTCTGGGTGCTGCGGTTGCGCAGGTACACCGCGATCGTGTTCATCGTCAGCAGCAGGCCGAGCAGCACGATGATCGCGCTGGCCGCGAGGGCCTGGAGCTCCTTCTGCGGCGCCCCGACGAACGAGAAGATCTCCAGCGGCAACGCCACGAAGCCCTCGAACGGGTCCAGCGGGTTCGAGGTCGCGCGACGCGCCTGGGCGGCGCCGATCACCAGCAGCGGCGCCGCTTCACCGATGGCGCGCGACAGGCCCAGGATCGAGCCGGTCATGATGCCGGGCATCGCCTGCGGCAGCACCAGCTTCCACGCGGTCTGCCACGGCGTGGCGCCGAGCCCGAGCCCACCCTCGCGCAGCTGCCCGGGGACGGCGCGGATCGCCTGCCGCGAGGTCACGATGATCACCGGCAGGATCAGCAGCACCAACGTCAGACCGCCGGCCAGCAGCGAGCGGCCGAGGTCCAGCACGTACACGAACACACCCACGCCGAGCAGCCCGTACACCACCGACGGCACGCCGGCGAGGTTGGAGAGGTTCGTCTCGATGATCCGGTTCAGACGCCCGGGCGCGGCGAACTCCTCGAGGTACAGCGCGGCGCCGACGCCGAGCGGGAACGCGAGGCTGGCGACGATCACCATCAACGACAACGTCCCGGTCCAGCCGGCGAGCACACCGCTGCTGCCCGGGTCGAGCGTCGAGAAGTAGCTGGTCATGAACTGTCGGTCGAGGCCGCCGAGCCCGTCGAGCAGCACGTCCACGAGCAGCACGGCGAGCACGACCACACCCACGAGGGTTGCCGACAGCAGCAGGAGCCGGACGGCCTGCTCACGCAGAGCACGTCGACGTGGCCGCACGAAGGAGCTCGGGTCCAGCGGCGGCACGGTGGCCGGCGGGGCGACGGGCGAGGTGACGCTCATCAGTAGGCCTGTCGGTATCGGCGCACCACGCGCGAAGCGATCATGTTCAGCCCCAGGGTGATGACGAACAGCATCGAGCCGACGGCGAACAGCGACCGGTAGGTGAACGAGTCGCGGGGCGCCTCTCCCCCGACCGCCTGGGCGATGTAGCCGGTCATGGTCTGCATCGACACGAACGGGTTGAGCGACATCGTGGGCGACGCGCCGGACGCGATCGCGACGATCATGGTCTCGCCGATGGCGCGGCTCATGCCGAGGATGATCGCGGCCACGACGCCGGAGATCGCGGCGGGCAGCACGACCTTGACGGCCACCTCGGAGCGGCTCGCGCCGAGGCCGTAGCCGGCCTCACGCAGCGCCCGCGGCACGGCGGACATCGCGTCCTCCGACACCGACGCGATCGTCGGGACGATCATGATCCCCATCACGATGCCGGGGCTGAACGCGTTGAAGAACTCCACGCGGTCCGCGCCGAGCACGGACTGCAGCATCGGCGTGACGAGCGTCAGCGCGAAGTAGCCGAGCACGACGGTGGGGATGCCCGCGAGCACCTCCAGCGTGGGCTTCAGGGTCGAGCGGACCCGGGGGCTGGCGTACTCGGAGAGGTACACGGCGGCACCGAGCCCGAGCGGCACCGCGACGGTCAGCGCGATCAGCGTGATCATCAGCGTGCCGTTGACGAGCGGCCACACGCCGACGTGGAACTGCTCGCTGTCGAGGTTGCCGAACGGCTGCCACACGGTGTCGCCGAAGAACGCCTTGAGCGACACGTCGCGGAAGAACGGCACCGTCTCGACGAGCAGCACGACGATGATCGCGAACGTCGTGAGCACCGAGACGCCGGCGAACAGCCGCAGCACGTGGATGATCAACCGCTCGCCGGGACGCGAGGTCCGTGCGGCGAGCGGGTTCAGCGGCGGAGCGGAGGTCGCCATCGGCACGTCCGTGGGTGGAGGGGAGCAGGGCTGAGTCGGGGGGGACGCCGCCCTGCTCTGCGATGGTCCCGGGGCAACCTTGCGGGAGGGTGAACGCAGCCCACCGGGTCGGTGAAACACGGTCAGGCCGACGCGTCTGCGCCGGCCTGACCGTGTTCGGGGCCTGTGTCTCAGCCCTCGGCGGCGACGACGGCGGCCTTGGCCGCGTCGATCTCCTCCTGGGGCGCCGGCACGTAGCCGACGATCTCGACGACGTCCTGCACGTTGTCGAGGAAGAACTCCACGAACGAGGCCACCTGCGGCTTCTCGACCAGCGCGTCGGTGCGCACGTAGATGTACAGCGGGCGGGTGAGCCCGTAGCTGCCGTCCTGCGCGGTCGCGACCGACGGCAGCACGCATCCGGCGCCGCCGTCGTGCGCGATCGCCTTCAGCGACTCGGCGTTGGACTGGTAGTACGCGAAGCCGAAGAAGCCCCACGTGCCGGTGCCGGACTGCACGCCCTGGGCGATGATGTTGTCGTCGGACGACGCGTTGTAGTCCTGGGTCGAGTCCTCGAGCCCCATCACGTCCTCGAGCATGAAGTCGTACGTGCCGCTGTCAGCGTCGGGCGCGAAGATCGCGATGTCGTCGGCCGGCGCACCGTCCAGCACCTGGTCCCAGGTCGTGGCGCGGTCGGGGCCGAACAGCTGCACGACCTGCTCGGTGGTGAGGCACTCGACGTAGTCGGTGTCGGTCGAGGTCACCATCGTGAGCGCGTCGGTACCGACGCGGACCTCGAGGAACTCGATCCCGTTCGCGGCGCAGGCCGCAGCCTCGCTCTCCTTGATGGCGCGCGACGCGTTGGAGATGTCGGTGGCGCCCTCCTCGCAGAAGCGCTCGAAGCCACCGCCGGAGCCGATCGAGGAGATCTCGACCGTCACGTCCGGCTGAGCAGCCGAGAACAGCTCGTTGAGCCCCACGGCGAGCGGGAACACGGTGGACGAGCCGGCCATCAGCACGGTGCCCTCGACGGCCGCGCCGCCGTCTGCGTCAGCAGCGGCGTCCGGGGTGTCGGAGCCAGAGCAAGCGGTGGCCAGGACGGCGACGGCAGCAACGGCTGCCAGGGAACGCCAGGTCTTCACAGGGGTCTCCATGGGAGTGGGAGGAGGGTCGAGGCGATGTGTCGGCGCGCCCGGTGTGGCGTCGCCCTTCCTCGATGCGCAGCACCGTACGAAGCACGTCCGAACGCCCGGGGCCCCCGTCGTGAACGGCAGGTGAACGCACCCCCACGACCCGGGAACCACCCCTCGGCCGCCTTGGAGGTCTGCCGCTTCTGCCCGCCCGAAGCCGCGGTCGGCTCGGTC
>JBFGFG010000054.1:0-10932 GCA_041579655.1 Nitriliruptoraceae bacterium | reverse complement strand
GGGTTCACGGCGTTCACCGACCACCTCCGCGACGAGCTGCACCTGGACCACGCCGTCGCGAACGTGCTCGAGATCGTCGACGGCAAGCTGACCGGCCGCACCGTCGGTCCCGTGGTGGACCGGGCGCGCAAGGCCGAGGTGCTGCGTGAGCTGGCGCTGCTGGAAGGCCTCGAGCTGTCGCAGTGCGTGGCCGTGGGCGACGGGGCGAACGACCTCGACATGATCGCCGCCGCCGGGCTGGGCATCGCGTTCAACGCCAAGGCCGTCGTGCGCGACGCGGCGGACACCAGCCTGAGCGTGCCGTACCTCGACGCGATCCTGTTCATGCTCGGGGTCCGCCGCGAGGAGGTCGATCGCGCCGACGCTGCCGCCGGTGACCTGCCTGAGGGGCTGCCGCTCGTCGAGGGCCTGCCGCCGGTCTGACCCCGCGTCAACGCTCGCCTACAGCGGCCCCGAGGTCAGCACCACCGTGTGGTGCACGACGTCCATGCCGGCGCGTTGGTACAGCCGCAGCGCCCCGTCGAGGGTGACGTCGTCGACCTCCAGACCCACCCGGTCCACGCCGAGCTCGGCGAAGCGGGCGAAGCTGGCCCGCAGCAGCGCCGTGGCCAGCCCCTGCCCCCGCCACGCCGGCACGACGCCGAGGTCGCCGACCACGCCGAGGCCGGGGTCCCCGTCCGCGCCGACGCGGCACAGCGCGACCCCGACCGGCGTGTCGTGCTCGTCCAGCGCCACCAGCGACGCGTCGAGCTGCGCGCGCCCGGACTCCACCACGACCCGTCGCCACAGGGTGATGTCCTGCGTCGCGCCGAGGTGGTGGTCGCTGAACGCCGCCACCACCGCGCCGTGCAGCGCGGTGATGCCGACGTCGGTGGCGCGGACCACGCGTGTGCCGGGGGGCCACACCGGCGCCGGCATCCCCGGGCCGAGGTCGATGCGCAGCTGCAGCATGTGGCGCTGCTCGACGAGGCCGTGCTCGGCGAACATCGCGAGCATCTCGGGCGTGGGGTCCACCAGCGTCGTGCGCACCGCGGTGGGCACGTCAGGGTGTCGTGCGGCGGCCCGCTCGGCGCGGTCCCGGGCGCGTGCCAGCATGAAGCGGCCGAGGCCGACCCCGGCGGCTGCGGGATCCACCCGCCCCTCTGCGTACAGGTCCAGCTCGGGCGTCCAGGGGTCCATCAGCTCGTGGAACTCGAGGTAGCCCACGACCGTGTCGTCGCGCTCGATGCGCAGGTCGTCGCGCTCGACGATCAGCGCGTCGTTGCGCCGCTCGTCCCAGGTGCGCTGCAGGTCCCGAGCCGTGCGCAGCGCCCCGCGGCCGGTCGTGCCCTGCCCGGACCACACGGCTGCGCGCTCGTACAGCGCCATGATCGCGGGCTGGTCCGCGTCGACCGGCCGGCGCACCGTGTGCCCGGGCGGCGGCTGGCGGTAGGAGGGGTCAGCGGCGTCGGCAGGTTCGAACGCGACGCCGTCACGCACCAGCTCCGGGTCGATGTCGGGCATGTCGCCGGGCTCGTCCGGGAGGTCAGATGTCGGGTCGAGCTCCTCTGGCATGGGGCTAGCCTCCTGTGCACGGGACATCCTGCCCGTCCCGATGCGTCCGCGCATCCTGCCTGACCGCCGCAAGACTCGTGACCGGAACCGTCGTGTCCCCGCCCGACCCACTGCTGGACGCCGACGCCCTGCTGGCCCTCACCGCCGAGCTGAGGCAGGTGTCGAAGCGGATCGACGAGTCGGGCGCGTCCGAGGACCAGCGGCTGCGCTGGCAGCGCCACCTCGCCGGGATCGCCGAGGGCGCCGGGGGCGACTTCGAGAAGGCGCATGCGCAGCTGCGTCGCTTCGTCGCGACGCTGGACCGCACCGCCTGAGGGCTACGCTCCCGGGCCGCACATCACCGATCCCGGAGCCGTCGTGGCCGAGCGCGTAACCGTCCACCACATCACCAGCCCGCGCTGCCTGCCCCTCATCGAGGAGGAGGGCCTGCGCACCCGCGCCGAGCTGAGCTCCGAGCTGGGGGCGCTGGACGCGCTGGACGCCGCCGCGCGCGGCAAGTTCGCCCACGGCAAGCGGGTGTCGGCGTTCCTCAGCGAGGAGGCCGCGGCCGCCCACGTCAGCGAGCTCGGTGCCGGTCACGTCGCGTGGGAGGTCGACCCGGCCCGCGCGCTGGCGGCCCCCGCGTCGCTGCGTGCCGAGCTTGACCCCGCCGCGTACTGGGCAGCGACCAAGCCGCTCAAGGACTGGCTCGCCGAGGACGACGTCCCGGCCGACCTCGAGGTGCACGTGGACCGCGGTGTGCGCGCGAAGTTCCTGCGCATCATGTCGCCGCTGCTGACCGCCGAGGACCTCGGCGAGTGGGCCCCGCTGGTCGAGGCCGTCGCCGACGAGGACCGGCTCTCGGCCAAGGCGCTGATGCACCTCGCGGTCATCGCGTCCGAGGGCGACTTCGACGGCCAGATCTTCGCCGCAGCCTGCGCGATGGCGTGGCGCGACACGCAGGACGACCCGACGCTGGTCCCCGAGCTGCTCGAGTCGGACCCCGACAAGGTCGCCTCGGCGGCGCTGGCGATGTACGGCACCGTCGCACCGGGACCGGCCGAGATCCTGCGCGAGCAGCTCGACGCCACGCGTGCGTGGGCCGAGGAGAACGGCATCGAGCCGGGTCAGGCCGTGCTGATGCGCACCGCGATGGTGCTCGACCAGGTGTCGCTCGCCGACGCCGAGGCCGAGATGCACGCCGGCCACGACCACTGATCTCTGCACGCGACTTCGTCGCGTAGGTCCGGACTCCGTCGCCGCTTGTTTCGCTCGCGCGGCTTGGGGAGTCCGGACTCAGGGCGTCACATGCTCACGATGTCGAGGTTGGTCACGCGGGCTTCGCCCGTGGGGCTCTCGTCGATCTCGAAGCGGACGCGCTGGCCGAGGCGCAGCTCGAGCAGGCCCGATGCGGCGACGGCCTCGCGGTCGACGTCCATCTGCACGAGCTGGTCGTCGAGCAGCACAGCGGTGCGGGTCTCGGGGTCGTAGCGCTTGATCGTGCCCTGCGGCATCGGGTGCTCCGTCGTCGGCGTTGGGACGGCGCGATGCTACCGGCGCGGTCAGGCGGTCCCGGCGTCGAGCGGCACGGGCAGCACGTCGAGCAGCTCGTCGCGCAGCACGTGGGCGGTCACGCGGCCCAGCAGTGGCGAGGTGCGTGCCGCGAGCAGGTCCTCGGGCGTGTCGATGTCGGCGCTGAACCCGGCGATCTCGATGCGCTCGGCGGCGAGGCCGGCCGTGCGCGCGGTGTGCAGGTGTCGTGCGGCGGAGCGCACGCCGTAGCTGGTGTCGATGAGCCAGGCAGGGCGGCGCAGCAGCGCGCCGGTGCCGCCGTCATGCGTGGGCGCCACGACGACCTCGCCCGGCGTGCCCAGCAGATCGGTGACGTCGGAGGGACGCAGCAGCGGCAGGTCGGCCGGGACCACCAGGGAGGCGTTCGCACGGATGCGTCGCGCGGCCGCGGCGAGGGCGGCGTCGAGCCCGAGCTCGCCCGGCGGGTCGCGCAGCACGTCGACGCCGAGCGCCGTGGCCGCCGCCTGCGCACCCGGACCTGCCGCGAGCACCACGATGCGCTGGAGGCCGGCACCGGCCAGCGCGTGCACGACGTCGGCGAGCATCGCACCGGTCAGCGCCGCACGGGCGTCCGCGTCCAGCAGCGTCGAGAGCCGCGTCTTGGACCGACGGGGGTCACGGACGGGCACGAGGGCGATTGGCTGGGATGTCGACATGTCCGAGGACGATAGCCGTGACCGCCGGCCGTTCCGGGAACGTGCTCCGGTAGCGTCCGGACGGTCGGTCTCGGGGGAGTCCGACGGGTGCAACAGAACGAGGAGCAGCGGTGACGAAGCTCGCGGTGATGGGCAGCGGTTCCTGGGGGACGGCGTTCGGCGTGCTGGCGGTGACCGCCGGTACGGACACGGTGCTGTGGGGACGGCGCCCCGAGGTCGCCGACGGCATCAACACCCAGCACCGCAACGTCTCGTACCTGACCGACGTCGCGCTGCCCGAGGCGCTGTGCGCGACGTCCGACCCGGCCGAGGCCCTCGCCGGTGCTGACGTGGTGGCGATCGCCGTGCCGTCCATCGGCGTGGTCGAGCAGCTGCAGGCCTGGGGCGAGCACATCCCGCCGGACGCGACGCTGGTCTCGCTGATCAAGGGCGTCGACGTGGACACGCGACGCTTCGGTTCGCAGACGATCGCAGCCACGCTCGACATCGACCCCTCGCGCGTGGTGGTGGTGTCAGGTCCGAACCTCGCCAGGGAGTGCGCCGTCGGTTTCCCCGCGGCGACCGTCTCGGCCGGCGAGGACCTCGCCCGCGCCGAGCAGGTGCAGCAGGCCGTGATGACCCCGACGTTCCGCGTCTACACCAGCCCTGACCGCATCGGCGTCGAGGTCGGTGGCGCGGTGACGAACGTGCTCGCGATCGCGTCGGGCATGGCGTTCGGCAAGGGCTTCGGTGACAACACCACAGCGATGGTGATCACGCGCGGGCTCGCTGAGATGATGCGTCTCGGCGTGGCGCTGGGCGGGGACGCGCTGACGTTCTCCGGGCTCGCCGGTGTCGGCGACCTCATCGCGACCTGCACATCGACGCAGTCGCGCAACTACACCGTGGGTCGGCGGCTGGGCGGCGGCGAGACGCTCGAGGAGATCATCGCCGACATGAACATGGTCGCCGAGGGCGTGAAGTCGTCGCGGGCGATCCTGTCGCTGGCCGAGGAGGCCGGCGTCGAGATGCCGATCACCGCGGGCGTCGTGGACGTGCTGCACAACGGCGTGCCGATCGACGAGATGACCCAGGCGCTGCTGGCCCGTCGCGCGAAGCCCGAGCACTACGGGATGGGCTAGGCGGCTGCGGTTACGGTCACCCGACCGAACCCCAGGACGCACCGTGCCCAACGTCATCGTCAGCTACCGCGTGAAGCCCGACGCGGGGGACGTCAACCACGACCTCGTCGCGGCCGTGTTCGCCGAGCTCGCCGAGGGGCAGCCGGACGGCGTGCGCTACATGACGATGCGCCACGAGGACGGCGTCACGTTCACGCACGTGGCGATGATCGACGCCGACCCGAACCCGCTCGGTGAGACGGCGGCGTTCAAGGAGTTCCAGCGCGAGCTCGGCGACCGGTGCGACGTGCCACCGACCGCCGTGCCCGTCTCGCTGGTGGGCTCGTACGGCTTCCTCAGCTGACGTCGAGGCCGAGCGCCGTCACGATCTTGCCGGTCTGCTCCATCACGCCGGTCTGGAACTCGGCGTACTCGCCGATGGTCCGGATCGCGTCGAAGCGGTCGGCCACGTCCTCCGGCGTGGGGGTGTGGTCGAACGCCACGCCCTCACCCTCGACGATCGCGATGCGCGCCATGTAGCCACCGCCGACCGAGAAGATGTCGCCGGTCGTGGTGCACGCCTCGGACGCGAGGTAGGTCACCAGCGGCGAGACGTTCTCGGGCTGCAGCCGCTCCAGCAGCGCCGGCGGCATGATGTCCTCGGTCATGCGGCTCGCCGCGATCGGTGCGATGACGTTCGCGCCGATGCCGTACTTGCGGCCCTCGTGGGCGAGCGTGCGGGTGAAGCCGGTGATGCCGGCCTTCGCGGCGGCGTAGTTCGACTGCCCGAAGTTGCCGTACATGCCGGAGCCGGAGGTGGTGTTGACGATGCGGCCGTAGCCCTGCTCCTTGAGGTGGGGCCACGCGGCCATCGTCACGTAGAACGAGCCGTACAGGTGCACCTTCAGCACGAGGTCCAGCGAGGCGGCGTCCAGCTTCGCGAACGTCATGTCGCGCAGGATGCCGGCGTTGTTGATCACCACGTCGACGCGACCGAACGCGTCCAGCGCGCTCTGCACGATGCTCGCGGCGCCCTCCTGGTCCGCGACCGAGGCGTAGTTGGCGACGGCCTCGCCGCCGGCCTCCTTGATCTCGGTGACGACCTGGTCGGCCATCTCCGAGCCGCCGCCCTCACCGGCGCGGTTGCCGCCGAGGTCGTTGACGACGACCTTCGCGCCGCGGCTGGCCAGCAGGATCGCGTGCTCACGGCCGAGGCCGCCGCCGGCGCCGGTCACCACTGCGACGCGGCCGTCGAGGTCGATGTTGCTCACGGGGTAGCTCCGGTGTGTTCGAGGTGCAGGTGGCGCGCACGGTAGGGCCCGGGCGGCTCAGCTGACCAGCCCGAGCGCCCGCCACACGGCCGTGACCACCGTCACCAGCAGGGCGAGCCCGGCGAGGTCGAGGACGCCGCCCACGCGCAGCAGCTCGCGGGGCGAGTAGAGGCCGGTCGCGTAGGCCAGCATGGTGGGCGGCGTGCCGATGACCAGCGCGAAGTCCACGGAGCACGCGATCGCCACGACGACGGTCAGCAGCACCGGGTCGACCCCGAGCACCGCGGCGAGCGGGATCGACAGGGGGATGAGCATCGCGGCCGACCCCGTGTTCGATGCCAGCGTCGTCAGCAGCACCGCTGTCGCTGCGACGGCTGCCACGGCCACGAGCGTCGGGCTGTCGGCCAGCGCGCCCAACCGTCCCGCCGACCAGTCGGCGACGCCGACGTCGGTCAACGCGAGCCCGAGGCTGAGACCGCCGCCGAAGGTCAGCAGCGACGCCCACGACACCTGCTCGAGGTGGCGTGTCGCGATCCGGCCGGTGGCGGCCAGCGCGACCACGCCCAGCAGGGCGACCACCCCGATGTGGATGCCGTGGGCTGGCTCGGTGGCCCAGCCGGCCACGATCGCCGCGAGCACCAGCAGCAGCACGACCTGGTCGCGGTCGAGGGTGGTGCCGGCGGCCTGCTGGCGGGCACGGGCGCTCACCGCCGCGAAGCGCTCCGGGTCGACGTCGGGTGCGAGCCGGTGCAGCACCCACCACACCATGACGGGGACGAACAGCGCGACCATCGGGAGCCCGAAGGCGAACCATCGCAGGAAGCTGATCTCGACCACGCCCTGCTCCTCGAGGAACGTGATCGCCAGCAGGTTGGCGGGCGTGCCGATCGCCGACCCGACGCCGCCGATGGTGGCGGCGTACGCGGTGACGAGCACGAGCGTGCGGCGGTAGCCGAGGTCCTGCAGCGGCTCGCTCACCGCGAGCGCGACCGGGATCAGCACGGCGACGGCCGCGGTGTTGGACAGGAACATCGAGGCGATCGCGGCCGTGACGGCGAAGCCGGCGACGAGCCGGACCGGACCGCCACCGGCGACGGCCACGACACGGGTCGCCAGGGTCCGGTCGAGGCCGACCTCGCGCATCGCGGCCGCGAGCAGGAAGCCTGCCAGCAGCAGCGCGAGCACGGGGTGGAAGAACGGAGCGAGCGCCGGCTCCGCCTGCTCCGCGCCCGTCACCACCAGCCACACCGGCACGACCAGCGAGGTCGCCCACAGGGGAATCAGCTCGCTGATCCACAGCACCACCACGACGCCGAGCAGCGCGAGCACCGCCCCGGCGTTGCCGAGGGGTCGCCGCACGGCGCGCACCGTGTCTGCGTCGCTCCCGTCCACGACCGGCAGCAGCTCCACCCGCCCGTCCGCCAGCTCGAGGGTCAGGGCGATACCGGTGCTGTCCGCCGGCAGACGCACGGTCAGGTCGATGGGCTCGTCGAGCGGCAGGCCGCCGGGCAGCTCGACCAGGGTCGGTCCGAGCGCGAGCGTGGCGGGGCTGTCGTCTCCGACGAGGACCGCGACGGTGTGGCTGGCGTCGTCGAGGGTGAGGACGAGCTGTCCCTCGCCGGGCGGCCACGGGGCGGGTGCCACCGCCCACAGCGCAGCGCCGACGAGCACGACCAGCAGCGCGCTGACGCGACCGCCGCGACGTGCCGCGGGCCGCGCCTCGGGCTCGACGTGCTGCTGCACCCCCGGCCTCTCCTCGTCGAGCGTCAGGTCCCGCAGGACCCGCCCTCGCGAAGGATGGCACGCAGGCCGGCTCGCAGCGAGGGGCGTTGTGCCCTGATGGGGGGTGCGGCCGTAGGCTCCGCCACCCCCGCAGGCCCGGAGTGCCCGTGTCCCCCAAGCCCAGCCGCCGTGTCCTGGTCCTCTACGGAGGCCGCAGCAGCGAGCACGAGGTCTCGTGCCTCTCCGCCCGCTCGGTGCTGGCCGCTATCGACCGCGACCGCTACGAGGTCGTGACCGTGGGCATCACGCGCGACGGCCGCTGGACGCTGACGGACGGCGAGATCGTCACCCTGGCCGGTGACGCGCTGCCGAAGGTCGGCGAGGACGGCCCGACCGTCGCTCTGGTGCGTGGTCGGAAGGGGACGCGCCTGGTGCAGCTGACCGACGACGGGGCCGCGACCGACCTCGGCACCGTCGACGTCTGCTTCCCGGTGCTGCACGGCCCGTGGGGCGAGGACGGCACGGTCCAGGGGCTGCTCGCCACGATGCAGGTGCCGTACGTCGGCGCCGACGTCACGGCGTCCAGCGTGGGCGTGGACAAGCGCGCGATGAAGAACGTGTTCAATGCCCGTGGGCTGCCGCAGGTGGCGTACCTGCCGGTCCGGCGCAGCCGCTTCGAGCGCGACCCGGGTGCGGTGGTGGACGAGGTCGACGGCGCGCTGTCGTACCCGCTGTTCACGAAGCCGGCGAGGCAGGGCTCGTCCATCGGCATCACGAAGGTCACCGACCGCGACAGCCTGCGGGCCGGGCTCGTGGAGGCGTTCCGCTGGGACGAGGTCGTGATCGTCGAGGAGGGCCTCGACCGTCCGCGCGAGCTCGAGGTCGGTGCGCTCGGCAACGACGACGTGGAGCTGACAGCGCCGGGCGAGATCCGGCCGAGCCACGACTTCTACGACTTCGACGCGAAGTACCTCGACGAGTCCGAGCTGGTGGTGCCCGCGGACATCCCCGAGGAGCTGGCCGGGCGCATCCTCGAGATCGCGCGGCAGGCCTACGTCGGCATCGGCTGCCGGGGGATGGCACGCATCGACTTCTTCCTCGCTGCGGACGGCGAGCTGTACCTCAACGAGATCAACACGATCCCGGGCTTCACCCCGAACTCGATGTTCCCGCGCCTGTGGGACGCCGAGGGTGTCGACTACCCGGCGCTGGTGGACCGGCTGCTGATGCTCGCGCTCGAGGCGGGCTGAGCCGGACGGCTGCAGACACGACGACGCCGGGCCCGATGGGCCCGGCGTCGTGATGTCTGTGTGTGGCTGCTCAGCGCACCGTGGGGCGCACGAGCTTGCCAGCCTTCAGGCACGACGTGCAGATGTCGACCTTCTGCTTGCGTCCATCCTTGACGGCCTTGAGGCGCTGGATGTTCGGGTCCCACCGCTTGGTGGAGCGACGGTGGGAGTGGGAGACCTGCTTGCCGAACCACGGCTTCTTGCCGCAGTACTCGCAGATTGAGGACGTCATCGGACGGCTCCTTGTGCCCGGACGCGGGCGACGACGAGGGTTGAATGGGCGTCGGACGTGGTGCCCGCGGGTGGCGGGGCTGTCCGGACGCGCGAAACGGCCGCCGAGCGGCCGCGGGCGGGGAAGGTACCGGTCGCGGGAGGGTGGCGCCACCGGGCCTGCCGTGTGCGCGCGCCGCGAACCTCAGCGACGGCGTGAGGAGCGGGTCACGGCCCGTCCCATGGCGCGGCCACCGGCCACGGGAACCCGCAGCACCTGACCGAGCAGCGGCACGTCGAGCACCTGGCTCAGCCCGCGCCGGCGATCCTCCGCCGCGCGCTCGGCTCGGTCGCCGATCCAGCCTTGGCGCGCGAACCACAGCAGCATCGCCACCACGAGCACGCCGCTGGCCCCGATGGTGATCCAGAAGCCGTTGCCGCTGGAGGCACCCGGGATGTTCGAGAAGTTCATCCCGAGCAGCCCGGCGATCACGGACACCGGCAGCAGCACGGCGCTCACGATCGTCAGCGTCGCGAGCATGTCGTTGAGGCGGTCGTCCAGCGACGAGCGGTAGCTGTCCATCGCCGAGGCCAGCAGCTGGTGGTAGGAGTCCGACAGCGCGACCATCCGGTTGAGGTGGTCGTACAGGTCACGCACGAGCGACTCGTCGCTCGGCTCCCACCCCGACGGGCGCTCCCGGCCGAGACGTCGGATGACCTCGGCCTGCGGCACCACGATCCGGCGCAGCTGGATGACGTCGCGCTGCAGCGCGTACAGGTCGATCCGGGTGCGCTCGGTCGGCTCGCTGAGGATGTCCTCCTCGATGACGTCCAGCCGACGGTCGAGGTGGTCGACGAACGGGAGGAACACGTCGTTCATCACGTCCAGCAGCCGGTGCAGCAGCAGCATCGGGCGGGCGAACGAGATGGCCCCGCGGTCGAGCCGGTCACCCACCGCCTGGACCGAGGCGAGACCACCTGTGTGGTAGGTCACCAGCAGGTCGGTGCGCATCGCGCAGTCGAGCTCGGTGGTGGACAGCTCCTCCTCGAGCGTGCGCACGTCGAGGCCGTGGACGGTCAGCGAGAGCGTCCCCTCCATCTGCTCGACCTTCGGCAGGTGCCGGTCCTCGCACATGTCCTCGACCAGCAGCGGCGGCAGCCCGAGCTCCTCGAGCACCGCGGACTCGTCGGGCGTCGGTTCAGACAGGTCGACCCAGACGAAGGTGCCGCCGGCACCGGCCGCGGTCATCGCGTCCGCGAGCTGGTGGCGCTGCACGTGGCGCGACCGGCCGGACTCGATCACGCGGATGGTCAGCACAGGGGTCCTCCGGACACGACAGGGCGAGGCGCGCCCCGGACCGTATCCAGCGACCAACGTGGGATGACCGGGACGGAGCACGTCGGTGGAGGGCGCATGAACGTGCCGCAGCCCCGTGCACCGTGGAGGTGTCGGGGGAGCGGCGCTGATGGGGGCGTGTCGTGGTCGGGTGCTGGCTTCGGTCTGGCGGGGCTGGGCCAGGTGTGTTGGTCAGGTGCAGCCGGGCGCTGCGGGGTCGACTGCGGGGTCGCCATCAGGTGG
>JBFGFG010000053.1:0-11050 GCA_041579655.1 Nitriliruptoraceae bacterium | reverse complement strand
CTCGCGCGGCGCGGGCGTCGCGAGGGCTGACCCGCGGCGACACCACGCGGTGGTGCCGCCGGGTCAGGCGGCTGCGGTGGCGCTCCGTGCCATCACGCCGTCACCGTCGCCGTCGATCTCGTCGATCGCCTCGAGGAGCTCGCGCTCGAGGGCGACGATGCACATCTTGTCGAGCACGCCGGCGGCGATGGAGCGCTCGGCGCGGCCGGCCCAGACGGACCACGGCTGCGCCGACGCGAGCACGAGCTTCGCGTCACCCGCGATGCTGCGCAGCAGCGCCACGTCGTCCTGCTCGGTCGGCGTCGGGATCCCGAGACCGACCAGCACCACGTCGGGCTGCTCGTGCGACACGACCTCGAGCCCCTCGCGCACCGTGACGCAGGTCCCGATCACGGTGAAGTGCTCCGACAGGTTCAGCCGAACCTTGGCCAGCATGCGCCAGTCCTCGTCGGACTCGATGAGGACGATGCGCAGCGGCTCGCTGCGCTCGTCGGCATGGGGGACGGCGTCATCGCTGGACATGGGGAACCTCCGGGTGGCTCGACGCGCTGGTGTCACGTCGCTGCACGGTTCCCATGGTGGGGGCAGAACCGGCTCCTGACAACGCGTTTCAGGCCATGTGGGAGCGATGTCCCGACCCGGTCATTGCTCCATGGACAGCAGCGCGACCTCGAACACCATCGATCCGGCGGCGAGGGCCAGCGCGCCGACGACCTGCTCGGCGACGAGCTCCGGCGGCAGCCCGACGCGGTTGGCCGCCTCGGCGAGCGCATCGGTGTGGGCCGTGTCGTGCTCTCCCGTGGCGAAGATCGGTGTCGCCACGAAGCCGGGGGAGACGATCGTGGTGCGGATGCCCAGCGGGGTCAGCTCCTCGCGCAGACCGTCGGACACCACGTGCACGGCGTGCTTCGACGCGGCGTACACGGTCATCACCGCGCTGCTGCGGCGCCGCCCCGACATCGACGAGAGGTTGACCACGTCCGCCAGCGGGGCCTGCCGCAGGTGCGGGACCGCCGCCTGCGTGACCGCCAGCAGCCCGAGCACGTTGACGTCGAACATCGCGCGCCACCCCGCGGGGTCGGCCTCGAGGATCGTCTCCGGACGCACCAGCCCGGCGCTGTTCACCACCGCGTCCAGCCCGCCGAGCGCGTCGGCCGCCGCGTCCACCGCCGTGCGGACCTGCGTGGCATCGGCGACGTCGCACGGCCCCACCGCGTGGCCGTCGCCGGCCCGCGTGTCGCGCACCTCCTCGAGCACCTCGACACGGCGTGCGAGCAGCGCGACCCTCGCGCCGGCGTCGGCGCACGCAGCGGCCACCGCCCGCCCGATGCCTGAGGAGGCGCCGGTCACCAGCACCCGCCGTCCGTCCAGCCTGCTGTCCATCGTCGCTCCATGGTCGGTGGCGCGACCGTAGGTGCCGCTGGTGTTCACTCGTGCGTGCGCGTGCCCCCCGGCCGTGTGGCGGATGACCAGGAGGCAGCGGTGACCGGTTCGACGATCGTGGCGCTCGCCCTGTCGATGACGCTGGCGACGATCGGCCAGCTGCTGCTGAAGGCCGGCATGGACGCCACGGGCGCGCAGGTCGCGCTCGAGCCGGGTGCCCTGCTCGCGCTGGTGCGCACCATCGCCACCAGCTGGCGGTTGCTGGCCGGGCTGGCTGCGTTCGGCTCCTCGGCGCTGTTCTGGCTCGTCGCGCTGTCCCGCCTGCCGCTGTCAACCGCGTACCCCATCGTGAGCCTCAGCTACGTGGTGTTGCTGGCGATGAGCACGATCGTGCTGGGTGAACGGCCGAGCCTGCTCACCTGGAGCGGAGCCGTGCTGGTGATGTGCGGCGTGGCGATCATCGGGATCGGCCAGCGGTGAGCCACGTCGCAGCGGTCGTCGTCAACCACCGGACCCCGGTGCGGGCGGCGGCCTGCGTGGCCTCGCTGCGGGCCGCCGGTGTGGACGAGGTGCTGGTGGTGGACGCCGGCTCGGACGACGGCTCCGTGGAGTCGCTGCGCGCCGAAGGGGTCACGGTGGTCGCGCTGCGCAACGTCGGCTTCGGCCGAGCCGCGAACGCGGGCGTGAGCGCGCTCAGCGGCGTGGCTGACGCGGTGATCGTCTGCAACGCGGACACCACGTGGGACCGGGGCGCTGCCGCGCCGCTCGCGGAGGCGGTGCGCCGACCCGGCGTCGCCGCCGCTGGCCCGAGCGTGACCTACCCGGACGGTCGCCACCAGGCGTCGGCCCGTCAGATCCCGGACCTGGCCACCACGCTCGGGCACGGCCTGCTCGGGCTGTGGCTGCCCGAGAACCGCTGGACACGTCGCTACCGACTCGTCGGCGTCGACAGCTCCGTCGAGCGCGACGTCGACTGGCTCTCCGGCTGCGCGATGATGCTGGACCGCGCCGCGTTCACCGCCGTCGGTGGCTTCGACCCCGGCTACTTCCTGTACGGCGAGGACGTCGACCTCGGCGTGCGGCTGCGGGCCGCGGGCGGCCGCCTGGTGACGGTGCCCGCCGCCCGGGTGGTGCACGAGGTCGGCGCGAGCACCCGGGCGCGCCGCGCCACCAACGTCGCCCACCACGCCCGCAGCCTCGACCGCTTCGCCGCGACCCACCTGCTGCACGGACCCCGTCGGCTGCTGCGCGGGCCGCTGCGCGTGGCGCTGGCCGGGTGGGCGCTGATGACGCTGCTGTGGGAGCGGATGGTCGGCTTCGGCCGCTCGACCACGGGTGAGTGACGTCAGCCCACGGCGCTAGCCTCGCCGCTTCCGACGATGATGGAGCACCGGTGCGGCCTCTCGACGCGGTGATCGTGGCAGGCGGGCGCGGGACGCGGCTGCAGCCGCTCACCCACGACACCCCCAAGCCGCTCGTCGAGTTCTGCGGGGAGCCGTTCCTCGCGGGCGTGCTCACGAGGCTGGCAGCGGTCGGCGTCGAGCGTGTGCTGCTGGTGGTCGGGCTGGACACCGAGCCGTTCGAGGTGCTGCGGCCGCTCGCCGAGCGGCTCGGGCTGACGCTGGAGTCCGTCCCGGAACCGACGCCGCTGGACACCGCCGGTGGCGTGCGCGCCGTCGCGGACACGCTGCGCGACCCGGTGATGATCTGCAACGGCGACATCCTCACCGACCTCGACCTCGAGGCGTTCATCGCCCACCACGCCGCGTCGGACGCCGACGCGACGATCGCGCTCACGCGCGTGGAGGACACCTCGAGCTTCGGCGTGTGCGTGCGTGAGGGCAGCCGCATCACCAGCTTCGTCGAGAAGCCGCCCGCGGGGACGCTGCCGGGCCAGGACGCGATCAACGCCGGCACCTACCTGATGGACCCGTCGTTGCTGAAGCGCTTCGACGAGGGCCGGCTGTCGTTCGAACGCCAGGTGTTCCCCGGCGTGCTCGCGGACGACGGTCACCTCGAGGGCTTCGTGTGGAGCGGCGCCTGGGCGGACCTCGGCACGCCCGAGCGCTTCCGCGAGGGCCACCGCTTCGCGCTCGACGGTGAGCTGCGCTGGCCGTCGGTCGAGGCGGTGGCCGACGCAGGTGACGGCGTGCGGGTCCACCCCGACGCTGACGTCAGCGCCGACGCGACCCTCGTCGGTCCCGTGCTGGTGCTCGCCGGCGCGGTGGTGGAGGGTGCGGCCGTCGTCGGTCCCCACGTCGTGGTCGGCCCGGACGCGCGCGTCGGCGCGGGCAGCCAGCTGCGCGACTCGGTGCTCGGGTCGGGCACGCAGGTGGACGACGACGTGCGCGCCACGGGGCTGCTCACCGGTCCCGGCGCGACGCTGCGGCCCGGTCTGCGCATCCTCGGCGACACCGTGGTCGGTCCCGGGACGCTGGTCCCCAACGTCCCCTCGGAGCTGCCGGTCGGCACCCGGGTGCCGGAGCCACGCGGATGACGTGGCGACTGTCCGTGTCGCCCGCGTCCCGGCCTCTAGTCTCGGCGCCATGATCTCCTCCCGCGACAAGCTCCGTGACCTGTGGCTCGCACGCGAGCTGCTCCGGCAGTTCGTCGCCAAGGAGCTGAAGATCCGTTACAAGAACTCGGCGCTCGGGTTCCTGTGGTCGATGCTGACGCCGGCGCTGATGACGATCGTGTTCACGGCGCTGTTCGGCTTCGCGTTCCGCCTCGACATCGACGACTACGCGGCGTTCTTCCTGTCGGGCTACCTGCTGTGGCAGTTCTTCCAGAACTCCTCGCAGTCGTCCATCACCGCGATCGTGGGCAACGGTGCGCTGATCAAGAAGGTGTACTTCCCGCGTGAGGTGCTGCCGCTGTCGATGGTGCTCTCGCAGCTGGCGCACTTCCTGCTGGCGATGCTGGTGCTCGGGCCGTTCCTGATCGTCACGCGCGGCTGGGGCGTGCTGTGGCACCTGCCCGCGGCGCTGGCGGTGGTGTTCATCATGGCCGTGTTCACGTCGGGGATGGCGATGATCTTCGCGGGCGCGAACGTGCCGTTCCGTGACCTGCAGGAGCTGATCGTCGTCATCTTCCTGGTGTGGTTCTACGCCACCCCGGTGCTGTACCCCGTGGCGCTGGTGACCTCGTCGGCCGAGCCGGTGGTCGCGGCGCTCGGGCGGGTCGCGCAGCTCAACCCGATGTCGTGGTTCATCCAGCTGTTCCGGTCCGCGACGTACGGCAACGTGCGGGTGCTGCCCGGGGGTGCGGGCGGCGACGTCACCGGCCTGCAGTTCGTCACCACGGGCCCGACCTGGCCCGACGGCGGGCTGTTCCTGCTGGCGACGGTGACCGCGTTCGTGACCTTCGGCCTCGGCTACGTGCTGTTCAACCGGCTCGCGCTGACGTTCGCCAAGGAGGTCTGAGGTGGTGCTGGACGCGCTGCGGGACCGCACGAGCACCGACGCCGACGCGCCGGCGATCGTCGTGCGCGACCTCACCGAGACCTTCCGGCTGTACCACGAGAAGCCGAGCGGTCTCAAGGAGCGGCTGTACCGCTTCAGCCGCCCGAGCTACACCGACTTCAACGCCCTGGAGGACGTCAGCTTCACCGTCGAGCAGGGCGAGGCCGTGGGCGTGGTCGGGCACAACGGCTCCGGCAAGTCCACGCTGCTGAAGGTGCTCGCGCGCATCCTGCCGCCGGACCGCGGCAGCGTGCACACGCGCGGCCGGGTCGCGTCGCTGCTCGAGCTCGGCGCTGGCTTCCACGGCGACCTGTCGGGGCGCGAGAACATCTACCTCAACGGTGCGATCCTCGGGCTGAGCCGTGCCGAGATCACCGAGCGCTTCGACGAGATCGTCGAGTTCGCCGGGGTCGGCCCGTTCCTCGACACCGCCGTGCGCAACTACTCCTCCGGGATGTACGTGCGGCTCGGCTTCGCGATCGCGGTGACCGTGGCGCCCGACGTGCTGCTGGTGGACGAGGTGCTCTCCGTCGGCGACGCCGAGTTCCAGCACCGCTCGCTGGAGCGGATGCGACGCTTCCGCGACGAGGGCAAGACGCTGCTGGTGGTCAGCCACGACCTCGAGGCCGTCGAGGCGCTGTGCGAGCGCGTCATCGTGCTCGACCGTGGCCGGCTCGCGTTCGACGGCGCGGTGGGGCAGGGGCTGACGATGTACCGGCAGCTGACGTCGGTGGTGACGGGCGACGACGAGGAGACCGACGAGCGTCGCCGGCACCGCTCGGTCGAGGTCGTCAGCAGCGCGCTCACGGGGCGCGGCGGTGAGGCGCTGGCCGCCGTGGACCCCGGTCGCCCGCTGCTGCTGCAGATCCGTATCCACGCCGAGGAGGACCTGCCCTCGTGCAGCGTCGGCGCGCGGGTCGAGGGCAGGGACGGCACCACCGTGTACGAGTCCCACTCGGCCTGGCACGGGCTGGGCATCGGCCCGCTCCAGGCGGGTCAGGACGCCGTGGTCGAGGTCCGCCTGATGGCGAACCTGCTGGCGGGTCACCACCGCGTGCACCCGGTCGTCACCGACCCCTCGGCCCGCTTCACCTGGGGGACCGGCGCCGCGCTCGACCTCGAGATCGTGCCCACGCGTGGCGCGACCGGCGTCGCTGACCTCGCGGCCTCGTTCTCGGTGAGCGAGGGACCAGCGCAGCGGGTCGGCGCGGAGCGCGACCAGCCGACGGTCGCTGGGCTGGACTGACGTGCGGGTGACCGCCGTCGTGGTGACGTGGGACAGCGAGCAGCACGTGGCTGGCTGCCTCGGGTCGCTGCTGGCCCAGACCCACGCGCTGGACGTGGTGGTGGTGGACAACGCGTCGAGCGACGGCTCGCTGGCTGCTGCGCGTCGTGTCGCGCAGAGCCATCCGGACCGCGTCCGCGTCCTGGCGATGGACCGCAACACCGGCTTCAGCGGTGGCGTGAACGCAGGCATCGCTGCAGCCGTCGACGCCGACGCCGTGCTGCTGTGCAACCCGGACGTGCGCCTCGAGCCGGACCACGTCGGGCAGCTCGTCGCAGCGCTCGAGGCGGACGCGATGCTGGGCAGCGTCCAGGGGACGCTGTGGCGACCCGCGCGTGGCGGCAGACCGGAACGCATCGACTCCACGGGGCACCGCGCCTTCCGCACCCGTCTGTTCGCGAACCGTGACGAGGACGGGACGGTCCCGAGCGCCAGCTCCGACGTGTTCGGGGTCACCGGCGCGGCGGCGCTGCACCGTCGTCGCATGCTCGATGACGTCGCGGTCCCGCGCCCTGACGGCAGCCCGGAGTGGCTCGACGAGACGCTGTTCGCCTACTGGGACGACGTCGACCTCGACTGGCGTGCACGGCTGCGGGGCTGGCGTGCCGCGCACGTGCCCACGGCCCGCGGTCGCCACGTGCGCGCCGGCTCGTCGCGCGGGCGCTCGCTGTTCGTCGAGGAGCTCAACGCGGCGAACCGGCTGCTGCTGATCGCGAAGCTGGACGATCGTCGCTCGCTGCTGCGCGCCGCGCCCGGCGTGCTGGTGGGCACGCTGCTGAAGCTCGCGTGGCTCGCGTGCACACGCCCCGCCGTGCTGCCGGCCGTGGCGCGACGCGTCCGCGTCGGCTGGGGGCCCACCCGCCGCCGCCGGGCGCTGGTGATGGCTCGTGCAACGACGAAGCCGGCCACCGTGGTGGCCGGCTTCGAGCGCTTCGACTGGCGCGGCTGGGTCGCCCGCTGGTGGGCGCGGTCCCGTGGTGGGACCGGCTGACTCAGCTGGTCGCCTCGGACGCCTCGTCCGTGGCAGCCGCAGGCTCGGACGGCTCGGCGGAGCCGTCCTCGGCCGGTGCGTCCGTGCTGTCGTCCGCCGGCTGGTCGTCGGGGTCGTACTCGAGGGCGTCCTCGGGGTACGGGGACAGCGGGGACTCGGGCGCGTTGCCCCGGGTGCCGAAGTTCTCGATGACGTACCCGTTGGCGGCGTCCTCGCTCCAGCTGTCGCAGTCCATCGCCTTGCCCCAGGCGCGGATGGCGATCGCCTTGCCCGAGTCGATGCCCCAGTCACCGACCGGCGCGGCCAGGATCCCGCCACCGCTGCCGCGGTCGCTCTCGAAGCCCGAGTTGTTGAGCAGCTTGACCCAGCTGTCGATCTCGGAGGTGGTGTCGGAGTCGACCTGGTCGGCGTCGAACCAGACGATGACCGAGCCGTGCTCGAGGTTGTGGGTGGTGGAGCGCTCGTCGAGCGGCTCGTTGCGCACACCGTCGTAGATCGGGCCCCAGGTCTCGTAGTGCGGGCCGGACGAGGTCGGGCGACCGTTGGTGTAGAGGTTCTCGGCCGGCGGTGCGGTCGCGGGCTGCAGGTGCTCGCGGCTCTCGAGCGGCACGACGTCGAGCTCCTCGCAGCCGTTGGCCGTCATCGCGGCCTCGACGTCGGACTGCGCGACCGTGATCGCGTTCTCGATCGTGGGCGCCTGGTTGCCGACGGCGAGGAACACCAGGCCACCGATCACCGCGATGAGCGTGACGGCGTACAGGCCGTTGCGCGTCCGGGCCTTCTTCGCGGCGGAGGCCGCAGCGGCCTCCTCCTCGATGCGTCGGAGGCGCTTCTCCTCACGGCGCTCGGCCTTGGTCTGGCGGTCTTCCTCGGCCACGATGTCCTCGGACGTCTCGGGGTGGTCTGGGCGGCCGGGGAGCGTACCGGCGCGGATGTGTCGGATCGGCGTGCCGCCGTGCGTCAGCGCTGGTCCTGCCCCGTGGTGTCCTCGGGCACAGCCCCGGTCCGGAACAGGTCCTGCGTCGCAGGACGCACCAGCTGCGCCGCGGTCGCGTGGGCCGGCGCCGCCGGCCCGGTCCCGGGCAGCCCGCGCACCAGCACGAACGGTGTGCCGTCCGCCTTGCTCCGTACGAGGTCGGCGGCGGCCGCGACCTGGTCCGCCACGGCGACCTGGGTGACCTCCAGCGGGTGGCCGTGCAGGTCCGTGCCTCCGCGCTCGTCGCGCAGCACGGTCATCCCCGCCGCGCCGAGCGCGACGTCGGTCTGGCCCATGCGCCACGGCCGACCGAAGGTGTCGGTGACCACGACCCCCACGTCCGCCCCGGTGCGCTCGGCGATCGCGACCCGGAGGGCAGCCGCGGACGCGTCCGGGTCGTCGGGCAGCAGCAGGGCCATCGCGCGGCCGGGGAGGTTCGAGGTGTCGATGCCCGCGTTCGCGCTGACGAAGCCGTGACGGGTCTCGACGATCAGCACGAAGTCGGTGTCCGCCACGACCCGCACGGCCTGCTGCCGGGCGAGCGTGCGGCGCGCCTCCTGCAGCTCCATGCCCGGCGGCAGCGGCACCAGCTGGCCCTCCGCCTTGGCCACCACCTTCGACGCCACCGCGAGCACGTCCCCGTCGCGCAGGCGCGCACCGGCGGACTCCAGCGCGTCGAGCAGCAGCCCCGTCAGGTCGCTGTCGGGCAGCACCTCGGCGTCGCAGGGGAGGCCGATGACCTCGAGCCGGCTCACGGCCGCAGCTGGTCGGCGAGGTCCAGCGCGGTGCGCGCGAGCTTCGCCGCGACGCCGGGCTCGTCCATGATCGTGTCGGTGCAGCTCACGGCCAGTCCGAGCGCCCGCACGCCCGCCGCGTGCGCCGCGTCCTCGTCGTCGAGCACCCAGCCGTCCAGCCACGAGGCGTAGTGGGCAGCCACGCCGACGGCGCTCACCGGCACGCCGATGGCCGGCAGCAGCTTGTCGGCCATGCCGCGCACGACGCCGCCGGCGACGATCGGGGAGACCCCCACGATCGGGGCGGTGGTGGTGCGAAGCGCCTCGGTGACGCCCGGCACAGCCAGCACCGTCCCGATCGACACCACCGGGTTCGAGGGGGCGACCAGCACGGTGGTGGCGTCGAGCAGCGCCTCGATCACGCCCGGCGCGGGCCGGGCGTCCTGTCGTCCGCGCAGCTCGATGGAGGAGACCTCGGGCTCGGCGCGCTCGCCGACCCAGTACTCCTGGAAGTGCAGGTCCCGGCCGTCGGCGGTCAGCACCCGGGTGGCGACGGGGTCGTCGGTGACCGGAAGCAGCCGCACCCTGACGCCGAAGGCCTCGCACACCTCGGCCGTGACCTGGCTCAGCGCGAGCCCCGCCTCGAGCCGCTGCGTGCGGTGCAGGTGGGTCGCGAGGTCACGGTCGCCGAGCGTGAACCACCGGCTGTGCCCGAAGCGCTCGAGC
The DNA here is from genome assembly GCA_041579655.1 of Nitriliruptoraceae bacterium. Taxonomy (GTDB): domain Bacteria; phylum Actinomycetota; class Nitriliruptoria; order Nitriliruptorales; family Nitriliruptoraceae; genus JBFGFG01. Next base: position 1,494 of record JBFGFG010000053.1, on the reverse strand, counting down.
TCGGTCGCGACGACGAACGACTCCTCGGCACGGCCCCACTGCTGCGCCGCGTGCACCGTGCCTGACAGGTGGTAGGTGATCGAGTCGAGGTCGGGGCTCACGTGCAGCCCGTGGATCGTGAGGTCGTCGCCGACGTTGACGATGACGGTCACGTCCTGCGGGTCCACGACCTCCACGAGCCCCCGGAGGAAACGGGCGGCACCGACGCCGCCGGCCAGCACGGTGATCACGGAGCCCCCAGCCCGCCGGGCGACGTCGGGAGGTCGACCGGCTCGCGCAGCCTAGGGCCGGGGCGAGGTGCGTGGAACCGGCCTCGTGTGCGGCTCAGGTTCCCAGCTTCGGCTGCCTGCGCGCGCCGCGCTCAACTTTGTCGGTGATGACGCAAAGTGTTCAACTGCGCGCTTAGCGCAAGGATTAATCTCCCCTTCACACGCACCAGCCATCGGGGCCGGTGGGCCGAAGAAGCTCCAGGAGCGCCCATGCGCGTTCGTCCACTCATCGCCGCCGCTGCGCTCGCAGCCACGGCAAGCATCTCCCTCCCCGCCGTTGCGAACAACAACCCGACCACCGAGTGTGGTGCGGGTGTTGCGTACGGCAAGTACGGCTCACAGCTCGCGTTCGAGGAGGGCCGCAACGTCGCGACCCTCGTCGTGGCCAGCACCAAGGGCCGCGAGGTCATGGGGTTCACCTGGACCGCGACCGCGCCGGTGACGTCGATGGTCGTCAAGGCCGGCAAGGGCTCCACCACGGTGCTCGCCAACGGCGCGACCACCGGCCGCTTCACCGTCCCGCAGAAGCACGCGATCAGCCACGTGACGTTCTGCCTCGGCAACGTCGCGCCGCCGCCCGTCGTCGTGCCGCCGCCCGTGGTGACGCCGCCGGTGGACACCCCGCCGGTGGACACGCCGCCGGTTGACGCGCCGCCGGTTGACGCGCCGCCGGTTGACGCGCCGCCGGTTGACGCGCCGCCGGTTGACGCGCCGCCCGTCGACAACCCGCCCGCTGACCACCCGCCCGTCGACAACCCGCCCGTTGACAACCCGCCCGTCGTGACGCCCCCGGTGGACAACCCGCCCGTGGACAACCCGCCGGTGGACAACCCGCCTGCGGAGAACCCGCCCCCCTCGGTGATCACGCCGTCCGGCACCGCGCGCTTCGTGTGCTGGGGTGAGGACTCCTCCGGCTACTACGCCACGTTCTCCTACAACAACACCAGCACGGACCAGAACGGCGCTCGCGTCGCGGTCGACCGCGGCACGGCGGGCTTCGCCACGTCGCACGCCGCGCTGGCGAAGAAGTTCCCGACGTTGTTCCAGCCCACCGCCTCGAAGACGGTCGACACCGCCATCGAGTTCACGGTGCACGGGTGGGACGGCGCGCAGCCGCTGACCTTCACGCTGTTCGGTATCACGAAGACGGCCAGCCTCAACAACCAGTCGCAGATGTGCTGAGCTGCTGAGCTGACGTCCGTCGACGGCCGACCGCACCCGCGGT
>JBFGFG010000052.1:0-11066 GCA_041579655.1 Nitriliruptoraceae bacterium | reverse complement strand
GGCCGGCCGTCCGTGACGATGTGGGTGCTGCTCACAGCAGCGGCAGGACCTTGTCCAGCAGCAGCTTCACGGCGACGAGGCCGCCGCCGACGATGCCGACGGCGCGTCCGAACCAGACGCCACCGCGGCCGTCACGACCGCGCGGGCCGAGCCCGCGCCACGCCATGACCAGCCCGACCAGCAGCAGTCCGGCGAGGATGCCCGACCACGTCAGGATCGCCGTGCGGCTGTTGAGCACGGTGATGCCGCCCGCGATCAACGACAGCGGGAGCAGCGTGGAGATGAGCCCCATCAGCGCGTTGCCGCTCGAGCGACGTCGGGGACGCGAGTCCACCGACACCGGGTCGGTGGCGTGCGCCGAGACCGATCCGAGGGACCGCAGACGCCGGGGGAGACGCTCGCTGGGCGAGGTCGCCGGCTGGCTGTTGACGACGATCACACGCTGACCGCCACGCCGCACCTCTTCGTGCTCGGTGGTCGCTTCGTCGGTGCTCACGTCGTGCTCCTCGGTCATGACGGTGCAGCGTACGTCCTGTATGGGACACCGGGCAGGTCGGCGTGCTCGTGGCGCATCCGGGTTGCCGGTGGGCGCAGCGCTCGCGACGTGCCCCGAGGCATGCCCGAGGCAGGCCCGAGGACGCTCGTGACGGCCGCTCACGTCGGTGCGGGCCGCGGCGGTAGCGTCCGTCGGGCTCAAGCCCGATCGATCAGAACGGACCATGCGATGTCCCTGACCCCCGACGAGGTCCGGCACGTGGCGATGCTCGCCCGGCTGGCCGTGACCGACGACGAGGTCGCCGCCCTCGCGCCCGAGCTCAACGCGATCCTCGGCTACGCCGAGCAGGTCGGCGAGGTCGCGGCCCACGGCATCCCCACCACCGTCCACCCGATCCCGCTCACCAACGTGCTGCGTGAGGACGTCCCGGGCGAGGTGCTGGACCGCGAGGAGCTGCTCGCGCAGGCGCCCGCCGCCGAGGACGACCGGATCGTCGTCCCGCGCATCGTGTCGGAGGACTGACATGTCTGAGCTCATCACCAAGTCCGCCGCCGAGCTGGCCACGCTGGTCCGCACCGGCGAGGCGAGCGCCCGCGAGGTCACCGACGCGCACCTGGCTCGCATCGAGCAGGTCGACGGCAACGCCGGCTACGACAAGGACGCCGTCGGCGAGACCGACGTCCACGCGTTCCTGACGGTCACGGCCGACGCCGCCCGCGCGCAGGCCGACGAGATCGACGCCGCCCGCGCCCGCGGCGACGAGCTGCCGCCGCTGGCCGGCGTGCCGCTGGCGACCAAGGACCTGTTCGTCACGAAGGGCACCGAGACGACCGCGTCGTCCAACATCCTGCGTGGCTGGATCCCGCCGTACGACGCCACCGTGGTGACCAAGCTGCGCCAGGCCGGCACGATCAGCCTCGGCAAGGTCAACATGGACGAGTTCGCCATGGGCTCCTCCACCGAGACTTCGGCGTACGGCAACACGCGCAACCCGTGGGACCTCGGGCGCGTGCCTGGTGGCTCCTCCGGTGGCTCCGTCGCGGCCGTCAGCGGCATGATGGCGCCGCTCGCGACCGGCACCGACACCGGCGGCTCGATCCGCCAGCCGGCCGCGCTCACCGGCACGGTCGGCATGAAGCCGACCTACGGCCGCGTCAGCCGCTGGGGCATGGTGGCGTTCGCGTCCTCGCTGGACCAGGCGGGCCCGATCGCCCGCACGGTCGAGGACTGCGCGCTGATGTACACGGCGATGGCCGGGCACGACCCGAAGGACTCCACGTCGCTGCCCAACGACGTCGACGACGTGTTCGCGAGCCTGCGGACCGGCATCGAGGGGCTGCGCATCGGCGTGGTCACCGAGCTGCAGGGCGACGGCTACGAGCCGGGCGTCTCGGCCAGCTTCGCCGAGGCGCTCACCCGCCTCGAGGAGCTCGGTGCCGAGATCGTCGAGATCTCGCTGCCGCACGCCCCCTACGGGCTGCCGGCGTACTACCTCGTCGCGCCGTCCGAGGCGTCCTCGAACCTCGCCCGCTACGACGGCACCGTGTTCGGCACGCGCGTCGACGCGCCGACCTCCGAGGAGATGAACGCCGCCACCCGCGCCGCGGGCTTCGGCACCGAGGTCAAGCGCCGCATCATGATCGGCACCTACGCGCTGTCGGCCGGCTACTACGACGCGTACTACCAGCAGGCGTCGCGCATCCGGACGCTGATCGCGAACGATTTCAAGGCCGCCTGGGAGCACGCCGACCTGCTGGTCAGCCCCTCCTCGCCGGGTGTCGCGTTCGAGTTCGGCAGCAAGTCCGCCGACCCGATCGCGATGTACCTCAACGACGTCGCGACGGTCCCCGGCAGCCTCGCCGGCATCCCCGCGATGAGCGTGCCGTCCGGGCTCGACGAGCAGGGGCTGCCCGTCGGTCTGCAGATCATGGCGCCGCTGCTGCGTGAGGACCTGATGCTGCGCGCAGCCTGGGCCTTCGAGCAGGCGACCGGCTTCGACACCACCCCGCGCGGCGCCAACGCTGTCGCGACGCCACAGGGGGCCCGAGCATGACCGAGATGATCACCTACACCCGCAAGGACGGCGTCACTGAGCCGCTCACCGACGAGCGCATCGGCTGGCAGCTGGACGGCTACCGGCTGGTCGTCGGCCTCGAGGTCCACGTCGAGCTGACCGAGCTCAAGACGAAGATGTTCAGCTCGGACCCGATCGACTTCGGCGGCGACCCCAACACCCGCGTCGGCCCCGTGACGGCCGGTCTGCCGGGCTCCCTGCCCGTCGCCAACAAGCAGGGCGTGCGCAGCGCGGCGCTGATGGGCCTCGCGCTGGACTGCGGCATCGCCGGGACCTGCGAGTTCCACCGCAAGAACTACTTCTACCCCGACCTGCCGAAGAACTACCAGATCAGCCAGTACGAGATCCCGCTGTGCCACGACGGCTTCCTCGACGTGGTCGTCGACCCGGACCCCGCGTACGGCGACGAGGGCGACGAGCCCATCGGCCGTCGCGTCCGCATCGAGCGGGTGCACATGGAGGAGGACACGGCCAAGTCCTCGCACAGCGGTGACACCGGCCGCCTCCACGGCGCCGACAAGTCGTTCATCGACCTCAACCGTGCGGGCATCCCGCTGCTGGAGTGCGTGTCGCGTCCCGACGTGCGCACCCCGGAGGAGGCACAGGCCTACGTGCGTGAGCTGATCGCCGTCGTGCGCGCGATCGGCATCTCCGACGCGCGCATGGAGGAGGGCTCGATCCGCTGCGACGCGAACGTGTCGGTCCACATCCCCGGCGAGCCGCTGGGCACCCGTACCGAGATCAAGAACCTCAACTCGGTGCGCTCCATCGGTCGCTCGATCGCGTACGAGGCAGAGCGTCAGGTCCGCGCCATCCAGGCCGGCGAGACCATCGTGATGGAGACCCGCCACTGGGACGAGTCCGCGGGCGTCACCGCGACGCTGCGTCGCAAGGAGACGCTGGCGGACTACCGCTTCTTCCCGGACCCGGACCTCACGCCGATCGTCCACACCGACCAGCAGATCGAGGAGCTCCGCGCGGGGCTGCCCGAGCTGCCCAAGCAGGCACGTGCGCGTCTCGCCGAGGCGGGCATCGCCGCGGACATCGTCATCACGCTGGTCGACAACGACCTCGTGCCGTGGCTCGACGACGCGGTCGCCGCTGGCGCGGACGCCTCGACGGCCGCCAACTGGATCACCGGCGAGCTGCTCGGCGCCTGCGCCGCGGCCGAGCTCGACGTGCACGCGTGTGGCCTGTCCGGGACCTGGATGGGGCAGCTCGCCGGCCTCGTCGCCGACCGGACGCTCTCCAACAAGCTCGCCAAGCAGGTGCTGCAGGTCGCGCTCAAGCAGGGCGGCGACCGCTCGCCGTCCGAGGTCGCCGAGGCCGAGGGGCTGCAGCAGGTGTCCGACGAGGGCGCGCTCCAGGCGATCGTCGACCAGGTCATCGCGCGCAACGCGAAGACCGTCGAGGACATCCGTGGCGGCAACGCCAAGGCCATCGGTGCGCTCGTCGGCCAGGTGATGGGCGCCACCAAGGGCCAGGCCGACCCCAAGCTCACCAACCAGCTGCTCCAGCGCGCCATCAACGGCTGAGCGGGCTCGAACGCGCCCGGGGGACGACGTGCATCCACGCGAGGTCGCCATCGTCGGGGCGCTGCTGCTGTTCCTGCTGGTCCCGTGGCTGACCCTCCGCGACGTGTGGCGGCACCCGTCGACGCGCTGGGCCGCGGCGGGTCGCTCACGGGTCACCACGACCGTGCTCGTGCTGCTCGTGCCGGTGCTGGGACCGGCCTGGTACCTGCGCCGGATCCGTCCGGCGGTGCGCGGGCCGCAGGCGATCGCGCGCGGCCGCAGCTGAGTTGCTCAGGCGCCGCGGCGCTGGTCATGGCGGGCGGCCGCGCCGCCGGTGGGCTCGGGGCGCGCGACGGCGTGGCGGTCCTTGCTGAGGTCGACCGTCCGCCGCCCGTCGAACGTCACCTGCGACCACAGACGGCGGCTCGACGCCGGCGCCTGCGCCATCGCCGTGCGGACGTCGTCCGCGACGTCGTGCACGACCTCGAGCACGGCCTGGCGCGCATCCTGGATCGCCGACAGCAGCCCCTCGTCGGTCGCGCCGGACATGCGTTGCGTCGGGGGCGTGCGCAGCTCGTCCTCGAGCACCCGGATCAGGCGCATCAGGGGTTCGGCGTTGCTCATGGTGTGGGGTCCTCGGGGCCGGGGGGACGACGAGAGATGGCCACTCTGGGTGTGGGCATGACCACGATGATGTCTGGTTGTCGTGTCATGCTGCTTGACATCTCGCGACAACCACTTGACCTTGTGTGCCATGCCTCTTATCCGAGCCGCCGCCCTGATGTGCTTCACCGACGTCGTCGGTGAGCTCGGGGGTGACGCTGTCGGGCTCCTGCAGCGCGAGGGGATCACCACCGCGCTCCTCGACGACCCGGACGTCAGCGTCGACTTCGACGCGTTCGCAGCGGTGCTCGAGCACGCCGCGGTGACGCTCGATCGCCCTGACCTCGGCCGGGTGCTCGCGCGCCGGCAGGGCATCGAGGTGTTCGGTGCGCTCGGGGCCGTCGCGATGACCGCGCCGACCCTCGGGGCGGGGCTGGGCATGGTGCGCCGCTACCTGCCGTCCTTCACCGACGCGATGGAGGTGGACCTCGACGAGGGACCGACCGTGTCCCGCTTCTGGTTCCGCACGCTGCAGTCGGGCGGCTCACCGCATGCGCAGGCGATGGAGCTGATCCTCGTGCGCACCCTGACGACCGTGCAGCAGACCGTCGGACACGGCTACCGACCGCTGGCGGTGCTCGTGCCGCACACGCCGCGAGCAGGCCTCGACAGCTACTCAGTCGATCTCGGCCCGCAGGTGCGGTTCGGGCAGGGCGTGGCCGGGCTGCTGATGCGCACCGCCGACCTCGCGCGCGAGCTCTCCGGAGACGCCGAGGTGCACCGCGTCGTGCAGGCCTACCTCGAGGACCGCGGTCAGAGGGCGGACGAGGGGCTCGCCGACGTCGTGCGCCGGATCCTCGAGCGCACGCTGACCGCAGAGCCGAGTCTGGCGACCGTCGCGCGGCACCTCGACCTGCACCCGCGGACCGTGCAGCGGCGTCTCGCGAAGCACGGCACGACCGTGGCCGAGCTGCTCGACGAGGTGCGGTGCAGCCTCGCGGACCGCTACCTGCGCGAGACCGACCTGTCGTTCGGTCAGATCGCGGGGCTGCTCGGCTACAGCGAGCAGTCGGTGCTCACGCGGGCCTCCGCCCGGTGGTTCGGCGCGACGCCGACGGCGGTCCGGGAGGCTGCCCTGGGGTGATCCGGCGGCACGCTCGCAGGTCAGGGACGTGTCAGGACACCGTGCGCAGAACGGCAGCGACTGTCGGCCTCGTGCGCGCGGACGTACATTCTGCCATCCGCCCCACCGTCGCCAACCCCGAGGAGCCGCCATGGTGCTCGACCGCATCGACGGCCCGGAGGACCTGCAGGGGCTCTCGCTCGCGGAGCTCGCGGAGCTCGCGCAGGAGATCCGGGCGTTCATCGTCGACGCCGTCGCGCGCACCGGCGGGCACCTGGGTTCCAACCTCGGCGCGGTCGAGCTGACGCTCGCGCTGCACCGCGTGTTCGAGTCGCCGCGCGACACGATCCTGTGGGACACCGGCCACCAGGCCTACGTGCACAAGATCGTCACGGGTCGCCGTCAGGCGTTCGAGCAGCTGCGCCAGGCAGGCGGCCTCTCGGGCTACCCGTCCCGGTCCGAGTCGGACCACGACGTGATCGAGAACAGCCACGCCTCGACCTCGCTGTCGTGGGCGTACGGGCTGGCGAAGGGCCGTGCGGGCGACCCCACCAAGGGCCGCGTGATCGCCGTGATCGGTGACGGCGCGCTCACCGGCGGCATGGCGTACGAGGCGCTCAACACCATCGGCCACGGCGACGTGCCCGTGCTGACGATCCTCAACGACAACGGGCGCAGCTACGCCCAGACGGTGTCGCGCCTCTCGGCCGAGGTCACCAAGCTGCGCTTCTCGAAGCGCTACGAGGACGCGCGTCGTCGCGTGGACCCGCTGCTGGAGAAGGTCCCGTACGGCCGCCGCTTCGCCGACGCCGGCCTCGACGCCGTGAAGGCCGTCGTGGCCGAGGACCCGGCGCTGCAGTCGTTCGTCGAGGCGCTCGGCGTGCGCTACCTCGGGCCGGTCGACGGACACGACCAGGAGCGGCTCGAGGCCGCGCTGCAGGCCGCCAAGACCTACGACGGCGCCGTGCTGGTGCACGTGCTGACGCAGAAGGGCAAGGGCTACACGCCGGCCGAGACCGACCCCGAGAAGAAGCTGCACGACACCTCGGCGTTCGACGTCGCCACCGGTCGTGGCACCGGCGGCAAGCCCCGCTCGTGGACACAGGCGTTCTCGGACGCGCTGTCGGACCTCGTCGAGGTGGACGAGCGCATCACGCCGATGACCGCCGCGATGCCGGGCTCGACGGGGCTGCTGCCGATCCTGCAGCGTCACCCGGACCGTGTCATCGACGTCGGCATCGCCGAGCAGCACATGGTCACCGGCGCCGCCGGCCTCGCCCGCGAGGGCAAGGTCCCGGTCGTGGCCGTGTACTCGACGTTCTTCACGCGGGCGTTCGACCAGGCCAACCTCGACGTCGGGCTGCACAACGAGCACGTCGTGTTCTCGTTCGACCGCGCCGGGATCACCGGCGACGACGGTGCCAGCCACCACGGCGTGCTCGACCTCGGCCTGTGCCTGCGCATCCCCGCGATGACGGTGTTCGCCCCGTCCTCCGAGCAGGAGCTCATCGAGCAGCTGCGCAGCGCCGTGGAGGTCTCCGGACCCGCGTCCATCCGCTTCCCGAAGGGGTCGGCCGTGCAGCGCGCCGGCGCCGGACGCGGGCTCGCCGCGAAGCGCTACCGGACGGGTGCCGACCTGGTGCTGGTCGGCATCGGCGACCGGCTGGGGCCGGCGCTGGAGGCTGCGGAGCTGCTCGCGGCCGAGGGCATCGACGCCAGCGTCTGGGACCCGCGCGTGATCCGGCCCGCCGACGCCTCGATGCTGGACGACCTCGCGGCGCACGCGCTGGTGGTCACGATCGAGAACGGCTACGTCAACGGCGGTGCGGGCGCGTACATCGCCGACCGGATGACCGAGCGGTGCGGCGTGATGTCGGCCCCGCCGGTGCTGCGGCTGGGTGTGCCTGACGGCTACCTCCAGCACGCCAAGCCGGACAGGATCCTCGCCGAGCTCGGCCTGGACACGGCCGGGATCGTGGCCTCGGTCAAGAAGGCGCTGGGCGAGCGCTAACGTCCATGACGCGCTTCCCCTCAATCGGAGCTCGTGTGGACAAGCAGACCATCACCGGTGCCCAGGCCGTCATGCGCAGCCTCGAGCAGCTCGGTGTCGACGTCGTCTTCGGCTATCCGGGAGGCGCGATCCTCCCGCTGTACGACCCGATGCTCGACTCGCCCGTCCAGCACGTGCTCGCGCGTCACGAGCAGGGCGCGATCCACGCGGCCTCCGGCTACGCGCACGCCACCGGCCGTGTCGGGGTGTGCATCGTGACCTCGGGGCCCGCCGCGACCAACCTCGTGACCGGCCTCGCGGACGCGCAGATGGACTCGATCCCGGTCGTGGCGATCACCGGCCAGGTCTCGAGCGCCGCGATCGGCACCGACGCCTTCCAGGAGGCCGACGTCACCGGCATCACGATGCCCGTGACCAAGCACAACGAGCTCGTCACGAGCCCCGAGCGCATCGCCGGCGCCATCAAGGAGGCGTTCCACATCGCCGAGACCGGCCGTCCCGGTGCGGTGCTGGTGGACATCCCCAAGGACATCCTCGCGGCGCTGCTGGACTGGTCGTGGCCGCAGCACGTCGACCTGCCCGGCTACCGCCCGACGGTGCGCGGACACAGCCGCATGGTGAAGCAGGCCATCGCGCTGATCGGTGAGTCGACCCGACCGGTGATCTACGCCGGTGGCGGGCTGATGCGCGCCAACGCGGCCGACGAGCTGATGGAGCTCGCCGAGCTGCTGCAGGTGCCCGTCGTGACGACCCTGATGGCGCGCGGCATCTTCCCCGACGAGCACGAGCTCGCGCTCGGCATGCCGGGCATGCACGGCCACTACACCGCCGTGCGGGCGCTGCAGGAGTCGGACCTGCTCATCACGCTCGGCGCGCGCTTCGACGACCGGGTGACCGGCGACCTCGAGCACTTCGCGCCGCACGCGAAGGTGATCCACGTCGACGTGGACCCGGCCGAGATCGGCAAGAACCGCGTCGCGGACGTGCCGATCGTTGGCGACGCCAAGGTCGTGGTCGGACAGCTGGTGAAGGACGCACGCGAGCGGATCGAGCGCGGCGACGCCGTGGTTCCTGACGCCGCGGCGTGGCGCCAGCACCTCAAGGAGATGCAGGCCGAGCACCCGCTGCTGTGCGACCAGGAGCCGGACGGACCGATCAAGCCCCAGACCGCCATCCGGGCGATCTACGACGCGTGGGGCCCCGAGGGCACATACGTCGCCGGCGTCGGCCAGCACCAGATGTGGACCAGCCAGCTGATCCCGTGGTCGCGACCCCGCCAGTGGATCAACTCCGGCGGGCTGGGCACGATGGGCTATGCCGTGCCGGCCGCGATCGGCGCGAAGGCCGGTCTGCCCGACACGCCGGTGATCGCCATCGACGGCGACGGCTGCTTCCAGATGACGTTCCAGGAGATCGCCGCCGCGGTCCAGCACGACCTCAACGTCGTGTTCTGCGTCATCAACAACGGCTTCCTCGGCATGGTGCGCCAGTGGCAGCACCTGTTCTACGACGACCGGCTGTCCTCGGTGCACCTGCCGCAGGACCTTCCCGACCTCGTGAAGATCGCCGACGCGTACGGCATCCCGGGCTTCCGCGCGACCACGATGGACGAGCTGTCCAAGGTGCTCGGTGAGGCAGCCCTGATCACCGACAGCTGCGTGCTGATCGACGTGCGCGTCGATCCGCAGGAGATGGTGTTCCCGATGATCCCCGCGGGCGGCTCCAACGAGATGATGATCGAGTCGGTCGACGAGCTCCGTGCTCGCCAGGCCGAGGACGCCGCCGCTGCGGCAGACAGCGAGGCCTGAGATGTCGGACGCCGGACGCCACACCCTGTCGGTGCTCGTGGAGAACAAGCCCGGTGTGCTCACGCGCATCGCCGGCATGTTCGCGCGCCGCGCCTACAACATCCACTCGCTGGCCGTGGGCCCGACCGACAACCCGCAGCTGTCGCGGCTCACCCTCGTGGTGGGCAGCGACGCGGTCCAGGTCGAGCAGATCGTCAAGCAGCTCAACAAGCTGGTGCACGTCATCAAGATCCTCGAGCTCGATCCGACCGAGTCGGTCGAGCGCGAGCTGCAGATGGTGAAGGTGAACGCGCCCGCCGAGGTGCGCGGCCAGATCCTGCAGCTGGTGGACGTGTTCCGCGCGAAGGTGTGCGACGTCGACCACGACGCCATCACCATCGAGGCCTCCGGGTCGCCGGAGAAGCTCGAGGCGTTGCAGGCGCTGCTGGAGCCGTACGGCATCCGCGAGCTGGTGCGCTCGGGGACCATCTCGCTGGGTCGTGGCGCCAAGTCGATCACCGACGGCAGCAAGAACCGGATGCAGCGGGTCGTCTGAGGCCCGCCGGAGCCGTCAGCCCGTGCGGACCCGATGCTGCTCGGCCGTCATGCACTTGGGGCCACCGCCGGCGAGCAGCAGCTCCGAGGTGTCCACGTGGATCGGCGAGAAGCCCGCGGCGACGAGGTCAGCCGCGAGGTGGTCGCAGCCGGCCGGGATCACCACGTTGCGTCCGTCGCTGACGAGGTTGCAGCCCAGCAGCGACGCGTCGTGCTCGTCCACCTCGATCGCGTCGGGGTAGCGGCGCAGCACCTCGTCCGCGGCAGCGAGCGACAGCGCCGGCGGGTACCACGCCACGACCGTGTCGGACACGACACCAAGCGCCGTGTCGAGGTGGTAGAAACGCTCGTTGACGAGCTCGAGGCCCACGACCTCCAGCCCGCTCCACGCCCGCAGCTGCGCGTGGGCCGCCGTGGTCGTGCGGAAGCCTGCCCCGGCCAGGATGGTCGAGCCGACCACCAGCAGGTCGCCCTCGCCCTCGCAGGGCTCGACGGACTGCTCGCTCGCGATGCCCTGGGCGTCCAGCCACGCGCGGTGCACGGCCTCCTCGCCGCTGCGCTCGGGGTGGCGGTAGCGCGAGAGGAACGCCCGCCCGTCCACGACCAGCGCGCCGTTCGCCGAGAACACCAAGTCCGGCAGCCCTGCGACAGCCGGCAGGGTCTGCACGCTGTGCCCGAGCGCCCGGTAGGTCTCGCGCAGCGCGGTCCACTGGGCCATCGCGCGCTCAGGGTCGAACGGGGCCGTCGGGTCCATCCACGGGTTGATGGCGTACGCCACCTCGAGGTGGTCGGGCGCGGCCATGAGGTAGCTGCGGGTCGTGGCCGTGCGGCTCGTCGCCCGGTGGTGGCGCGGAGCGAGACGGTGCCGTGGCGTCGTGGTCGGCGTCGTGGTCGGCGTCGGGC
>JBFGFG010000051.1:0-11104 GCA_041579655.1 Nitriliruptoraceae bacterium | reverse complement strand
CTCGGCACGCGCCGGGCCGTGGTGAGGAACGCGGTGTGCGCCACCATGCGGTGGGCCGGGCGCACGGCGAGGCCGTCCACGTCCCAGCCGCGCACCAGCGTCTCGCTGGTCGCGAGGTCCGTCCAGCGGCCGTCGTTCCACAGCGCCTCGCCGAGCCGCATCACCTGCGTGATCGACGGCATGTACGCCAGCAGGATGCCGCCCGGCGACAGGCACGCGGCCGCACCGCCGACCCATGACCACGGGTCGAGCAGGTCGAGGATGACCCGGTGGGCCTTCACGTCGGCGAGCACGTCACCGACCGAGCCACGACGCAGCTCCCAGTGGGCCGGTGCCTCGCCGCCGTGGGCGCGGGCGACGTTCTTCACCGCGACGTCGGCGTGGTCGTCGCGCAGCTCTGCGGAGATGACGCGACCCGTCGGGCCGACCGCGGCCAGCAGCGCCGTGGTCAGCGCGCCGGACCCCGCGCCGGCCTCCACGACCGTGCAGCCGGGGACGATGTCGGCCGAGGCGACGATCATCGCCTGGTCCTTGGGGTAGATCACCTGCGCGCCGCGCGGCAGCTTCTTGGTGAGGTCGTCGCGCGTCGGACGCAGCGCTATGAGCTCCATGTTCTTGTTGGTGCGCACCGTGGTGCCCTCGACGGTCCCGATGAGGTCGTCGTGCTGGAGCGCGCCGGCGTGGCTGTGCCACTCCTTGCCCGCCTCGAGCACCAGCAGGTAGCGGCGCTTCTTGCGGTCGAGCAGCAGCACCTCCTCGCCGGTGACGAGCGGGGTGTCTGTTCCTGGGATGACGAGGGTCACGGGGTGTCCTGTCCGATGACGGCGAGCACGCGGTTCTTCTGGCGGCAGAAGGCGCAGACGGGCGGTTCGCCGTCGGTCGGGTCCGGGGTGGGCATGTCGCAGCGGCTGCAGTCGACGAGGGTGATGGCGTCCGTGGCCTCGTCGTCCCAGCGCGCAGCGGCGCGGTCGAGGAAGCCGAACAGGAACTGGGCCTTGATGCCGGGCGAGGCCCGCTCGAGGTCGTCGAGCAGGGACTTGTTCGCGGTGCCGGTGTTGCCCGCCACCAGCGGGCACTCCTCGACGATGTAGTCGAGGCCGCGCACGACGCAGTACGCCGCCATCTCGCGCTCGGAGAGCCGGTACAGCGGCTTGACCTTGCGCACCTGGTTGTCACCGGTGGCCGGCAGGATCGGACGCTGACGGGCGAGGAAGGTGTCCTGCCAGCGCAGCACGTTGCCGAACAGCGTTGCGGCCTCGTCGTCGAGGTTGTGACCCGTCGCCATCACCGTGTAGCCGTTGTCGACGGCGGCCTTGTTGAACCAGTAGCGCTTCGACAGGCCGCACACGCCGCAGGCGCTGCGGTCGATCGCGCCGGCGCCCTGCGGGGTGGTGTAGCCCTGCGCCTCGGCGAGGTCCACCACGTGCAGCTGCGCGCCGTGGGGCTTGGCGTAGCGCTCGTGGAAGTCGACCACAACGTCGTGCGAGCGGTTGGAGTACCCCCCGATGCCGAGCCCGAGGTACAGCCCGTCCGCCTCGTACCCGAGGCGCAGCAGGATGTCCCACAGCGCGAGGCTGTCCTTGCCCCCGGACACCGCGACGAGGATGCGGTCGCCGTAGGACAGCATCCGGTTGCCCTCGCGGGCGCCCTTGTCGATGGCGTTGCGCACCTGCCCCTCGACGTGCTCGAGCAGGTGGTCGGCGCACCACGCGCTGCGGTGGCGCAGCTCCTCGTGGATCGCCGGGGCGCGGCACACCTTGCAGCGCGGCGCGTGGCCGGCTCCGCCGCTGATCACGGGGCGGATCTCCACCGAGCACTCGTCGGGCAGCTCGATGCCCATCGTGACGAGCTTGCCCTCGGCGATCACGAGCACCGTGGTGGGGTTCACGTCGAGCTGCCGCAGCAGCTCGGCGACGGTCACGGGGCCCTGCACCTCCACGGTGCGGTCCGGGTTACGACGACGGACCTGCATGGCAGCTCCTGTGGCTCGCTGTGACGCGCCGGCGGGACGCGGACGCGAGCGCCGGACGCTACCGGCCGCGTGCGCTGCGCATGGCGCTGTGCGCAGCACGCGCCGCCATCGGGGAGCTTGCCACGTCGCCGCCACCGAGGCAGGCGACCAGGGAGCAGCTCATGGCCAGCAAGGACAAGGGTGGCCGCGCCACCAAGACCGTCGCCGCGAAGAGCCCGAAGGAGAAGAAGGCCGAGAAGGCCGCCAAGAAGTCGGGCAATGGGCGGGGCAGCGACAGCTGAACCACGCGCCGGACGGCGGGCCGCGGCCGGCCGTCCGGTGTGTCAGCGCTACCCTTGAGGTCCCCACACCAAAGGTCCATCGTGGAGTCCACGCTCAGCATGAACACGCTGCGCATCGTGCTGGTCGGCATGGCCGTCCTGGCCGCGATCATCGCGTTCGCGCTCGCACAGTGGGCAGCCGGCATCTACCTGACGGCGGCCGTCGGCGTGCACGGCGCGCTGTGGCTGTACCTCGGCAAGCAGCGCGACAGCGAGCACGCCGAGCTGCACGCCGGCGTCGAGACGATGCTGCGCGACCAGGGCTGACCGGACCGCGGCTCAGCTGTCGGACGTGTCCGTCAGCTGAGGCTCCACGATCTTGGCACGGCGCGGTCGCTTGCTGCGCGCGTAGCTGCGCGAGGCGTCCACCACGTAGCGGCCCCGCAGCGCGGTCCGGCCCAGCAGCATGCGGAAGCCCATCGCGTCGCGGTCCGTGAGGGTCATCTCGACCTCGAACAGGTCCGGTCCGAGCTGCACCTGCACCATCACCACCGGTCGGTCCTCGCTGTCGCCGGAGGAGGGGCGCACCTCGCGGTGCTCGACCACCGGCAGCGAGACCCAGGCCTCGTCGGAGTCGTCGCGCTGGTGCGGGTGCACCGCGAAGTGCGCGACGCCGTCCTCGACCCGCAGGTCGAACGCGTGCAGCGACGACGTCCGCGCGCCGGTGTCGACCTTGGCCTTCAC
Organism: Nitriliruptoraceae bacterium; assembly: GCA_041579655.1. GTDB lineage: Bacteria > Actinomycetota > Nitriliruptoria > Nitriliruptorales > Nitriliruptoraceae > JBFGFG01. Next base: position 8,128 of record JBFGFG010000051.1, on the reverse strand, counting down.
CGGGTGCTCGGTCAGCCCCGGGAGGCCGACCCACTCGCGCCAGCCGACGGTGGTCATCGGCTGACCCTGCTGCGACGGGTCGCTCACGCCTGGACCTCGTCGCTGGGCGGGTCGTCCGAGAACGGCACGCTGGCCAACGCTGCCTCGACGTGCCGCGGCGAGGAGTCCATCTCCGCGATGTGGCACACCGCGTCGCCGCGGTTGGACAGCGGGTGCTGCGACAGCCCGATCACGACGCCGGCGTGGCGGGACTTGAGCTCGGTGAGCTTGCGGCCCGACGGGCTGTAGACGCGGGCGACCACCTGACCCTTCACGACGGTGGCGCCGAGGGCCTCGGTGGTGTGCACCACGCCGCTGCGGGTCGTGCGGACCCAGGACGAGCGCGGCGACAGCGCGGGCGCGACGCCCGGCTCGACCTCACCGCGGTAGATCCCCACGTGGGCCAGCACACGCAGCACGCCGGCGGTGCCGACCTCGATCGCGTGCCGGTCGAAGCGCAGCGCCTCGCCGCCCTCGAACAGCAGCACGGTCTTGCCGCGCTCGGTCGCGACCTGTCGCAGCGAGCCGTCGCGCAGCGAGGAGTTGATGGCGACGGGGGCCCCGAACACGTCCACGAGCTCACGCGTGCGGTCGTCGGAGAGGTCGGCGCGCACCTGTGGCAGGTTGGAGCGTCCCAACGACCCGGTGTGCAGGTCGATGCCGATGTCGCAGTGGTCCACGACGTTGGTGATCAGGGTGTGGGCGAGCCGGCTGGCGAAGGAGCCACGGGGGCTGCCGGGGAACGAGCGGTTGAGGTCACGACGGTCCGGCAGGTAGCGGTCGCTGGTGTTGAAGCCGTGCACGTTCACGATGGGCACCGCGATCACGGTCCCGCGCATGCGCCGCGGTTCGAGCGCGTCGAGCACACGTCGGATGATCTCGACGCCGAGGATCTCGTCGCCGTGCATCACCGCGGAGAGCCACACCACCGGGCCGGGAGCGCGGCCGTGCGTGACCTGCACCTGCATCGCGATCGGGGTGCCGGAGATCAGCGTGCCCGTCGGCAGGTCGACGTGGCCACGGCTGCCCGGCTTGACCGATGTGCCCGCGAGCTCGAACGGCGCCCTGGCGGACCGGCTCATGAGCTGTGCACCGACTCTGCGATGGCCGCGGCCTCCTCCGGCAGCGGCTGGAGCGGCTTGCTGTCACGCCGGCGACGCCTCGCGGGCACGAGGTCGCGCATCGTCTCGAGCCGGCCGAAGCACAGCAGCTTGTCGCCGGCCTCGAGCTCGCGGGTCGGCAGCGGGTTGGGGATCACCTTGGTGTCACGGGTGAGCGTGAGCACGCTGATGTCCTTGTCGCGCAGACCGGAGCCGCCGATCGCCTTGCCCACGAGGTCGGAGCCGTCGCGCACCAGCAGCTCGGCCACGCCGTACGCCGACGACACCGTCAGCCGCTGACGGACGTCGAGCTCGGGGAACGCCGTCTGGTTCGCGACGTAGTCGATGATCGCGCCCGCGATGTCGAGCTCGGTCGCGCGCTCGATGCCCTCGAGCCCGGGCGAGGAGTTGACCTCCATCACCAGCGGGCCGTCGTCGCCCTCGAGCATGTCGACGCCAGCGACGCGCAGCCCCATGATCTGGGCGGCGCGCACGGCCGTCTGCTCGTACTCCTCGGTCAGCTCCACGCGCTCGACGGTGCCGCCACGGTGGACGTTGCTGCGGAACTCGTCGCCCTGGGCCGTGCGGCGCATCGCGCCAACGACGCGGTCACCGATGACGAAGGCGCGGATGTCGCGGCCACGGGACTCCGCGACGAAGCGCTGGACGAGCACGTTCTGCTTGGCGGACTGGAGCGTCTCGATGACGGCCTCGGCCACCTTCTTGTCCGGCGCGAGGATCACGCCGATGCCCTGCGTGCCCTCGAGCAGCTTGATCACCACCGGCGCGCCGCCGACGCGTTCGATCGCGGCGAGCACGTCCTTGCGGTCACGGACGAAGGTGGTGCCCGGGATACCGATGTCGTGCTTGGCCAGCACCTGGATCGAGCGCAGCTTGTCGCGGGAGTTCGCGATACCGGCGGCCGACGATGGCGTGTAGACGTCCATCTGCTCGAACTGACGCACCACGGCGAGGCCGAAGAAGGTGATCGACGCGCCGATGCGCGGGATCACGGCGTCGAAGTCCTCCATCGGCTTGCCGCGGTACAGCATGTCCGGCTCGTCGCCGGCGAGGTCGATGGCCAGCCGCAGCGTGTCGAGCACGCGCACGTCGTGGCCACGCTCCTCGGCCGCCTGCACGAGTCGCTGGGTGCTGTAGGCATGCTTGGCACGGGAGAGGATTGCGAGCTGCACGGGAGTCCTGACGGTTGACCGCTGCGACGGAGCAACGTAGTCGGTACACACCCCGCCCCCTCAGTCCGCACGCTGTTGCGGACGCCCGGACTGCGCGTTACCGTCGTATAGTGATTAGACAGTTACCAAAGCAACGCGACCACTCATGCACACGTCGGGCCCCCCGACGGCCGCCGCGGGTAGGGTCGCAGCGCTGACCACCAGGACCTTCAGGAGCCCGTCCGTGAGCGACCGTCACCCCGCAGCCTCCACCCCCGCCAGCCTCGTGCAGGCCGCCTACGCGAAGTTCGACGAGCGTGTCCCGCTCGCCCGTGAGCGGTACGGCCGCGCGTTGACGCTGGCCGAGAAGATCCTGTTCGCGCACATGGACGACCCGGCGGACGGCGGCCTCGGTCGCGGCGAGGACTACACCGACTACCGGCCCGACCGCGTCGCGATGCAGGACGCCACCGCGCAGATGGCGGTGCTGCAGTTCATGCTCGCCGGCAAGGACGAGGTCGCGGTGCCGACCACCGTCCACTGCGACCACCTCATCCAGGCACACACGGGTGCGGACTCCGACCTGAAGATCGCCAACGAGAACAACCGCGAGGTGTACGACTTCCTGCGCTCGGCGTCGGACCGGTACGGCATGGGCTTCTGGAAGCCGGGCGGCGGCATCATCCACCAGGTCGTCATCGAGCAGTACGCCTTCCCGGGCGGGATGATGATCGGCACCGACAGCCACACCCCGAACGCCGGCGGCGTCGGCATGGTCGCGATCGGTGTCGGTGGCGCGGACGCCGTGGACGTCATGGTCGGCATGCCGTGGAACCTGAAGGTGCCGAAGCTGATCGGTGTCGAGCTCACCGGCACGCTCTCGGGCTGGACCTCCGCGAAGGACGTCATCCTCAAGGTCGCTGAGATCCTCACCGTCAAGGGCGGCACCGGCGCGATCGTCGAGTACTTCGGCCCGGGCGCCCTGAGCCTCTCGGCCACCGGCAAGGGCACGATCTGCAACATGGGTGCCGAGATCGGCGCGACCACCTCGGTGTTCGCGTACGACGACGCCATCGCCCGCTACCTGAAGTCGACCGGTCGCGAGGAGCTCGCGGACCTGGCCACGGCCAACGCCCACCACCTGCGGGCCGACGACGACGTGTACGCCGACCCGGACAGCTACTACGACCAGGTCATCCGCATCGACCTCGACACGCTCGAGCCGCACCTGGTCGGACCGCACTCCCCCGACAAGGCGCACCCGGTCAGCCGGATGCAGGCCGACGTCGAGAGCGAGGGCTACCCCGAGCGCGTCTCCGCGGCGCTGGTCGGCTCCTGCACCAACTCCTCGTACGAGGACATCACCCGCGTCGCCTCGCTGGCACGTTTCGCGAAGGCGAACGGCCTCACGGCGGCCGAGGGTGTCGAGTTCCTCATCACCCCGGGCTCCGAGCAGGTGCGCGCCACCATCGAGCGCGACGGGCTGCTCGCTGACCTCGAGGCGATCGGTGCGACCGTGCTGGCCAACGCCTGCGGTCCGTGCATCGGTCAGTGGAAGCGCGACACCGTCAGCAAGGGCGACGTCAACGCGATCGTGACCTCGTACAACCGCAACTTCCCGAAGCGCAACGACGGCAACCCGGCGACGCTCGGCTTCGTGGCGTCCCCCGAGACCACCGTCGCCATCGCGCTGTCCGGCCGGCTCGGCTTCGACCCGACCCGCGACACGATCACCAACGACAAGGGCGAGGAGATCTCGCTGCCCGAGCCCGTCGGCCTCGAGCTCCCCCCGTCCGGCTTCGACGCCGGCGCCGAGGTGTTCGCCGCTCCGTCGGAGGGCGCCTCGGGTGAGGTCGTGATCGCCGAGGGCTCCGAGCGACTCCAGGCGCTCGAGCCGTTCGCTCCCAACGCTCCCGAGGACCTCGAGGGGCTGCCGGTGCTGCTCAAGGCGAAGGGCAAGTGCACCACCGACCACATCTCGATGGCCGGTCCGTGGCTGCGCTTCCGCGGTCACCTCGAGAACATCTCCGGCAACCTCTACCTCGGCGCGATCAGCGCGTTCACGGGCGACTCCAACGCCCACGACGTGCTCGACGGTGACAAGGTCATGAGCTTCCCGGACCTCGCCAAGCGATGGAACGAGCAGGGCATCGACTCGGTCGTGTTCGGTGACGAGAACCTCGGCGAGGGCTCCTCCCGCGAGCACGCGGCGATGGAGCCGCGCTTCCGCGGCGTGCGCGCCGTGATCGTGCGCTCCTTCGCCCGCATCCACGAGACCAACCTCAAGAAGCAGGGCGTGCTCGCGCTGACGTTCGAGGACCCGGCCGACTACGAGAAGGTCCAGGAGCACGACCGCGTCGCCATCCGTGGCATCGCCGAGCTCGCTCCCGGATCGCAGCTGACGGTCGAGCTGACCCACCGGGACGGCTCCGTGGACAGCTTCAAGGCGAACCACACCCTCTCGCCCGAGCAGATCGACTGGTTCTGGGCCGGCTCCGCGCTGAACCTCATCCGGTCCAACGCCGGCGCCTGACCGAGTCATGCAGCGAGGCCCCCGAGGATCCGTCCCCGGGGGCCTTGCTCGTGGAGCCGCCGACGCGCCACGGCGTCGAGCGGAGGACGCCGAGCGCCCTCGACCGACGTCGGGCTCGCGCGACGTGCCCGTGGCTGGCACAGTGTCGCCGCGTCGCCGGTGGTGTGGGAGCCGGCCCGGTGGCGTCCGCATCCGCCCTGCGAACACGAGGCTCCCGATGGCCAGCCAGCGCTTCAACCCTCTCGCCTTCGCCGCCGCGACCGTGCGGGCATCTGCCCGCGCCGGCAGCGAGCTGGGCTCCGACGCCTCGCAAGCCGCTGGACGGGTGCTGGCACGACGGGGCACGGCAGCGTTGCAGACCGTGGGTCAGGTGACGCGTTCGGTCGTCAACGCCGACGTCGGTGTGGGACCGGTCAGGCTCTCCCCCGCCTCGGTCGAGTGGGCACGACAGCAGGTCGCGGCCGGGCTGCGCACCCTGCTCGCCCTGCCGGAGGACACCGCCGACCGGCTCCGCAGCGCCGACCCGACCGTGATGGCACGCGCCGTGCTCGCGCTCGTGGGCGGTGAGGAGGCGCTGCTGGAGCTGCCATCACCGGACGAGCAGATCCGGCTCCGCTTCCGGACCCTGCTCGACCCCGGCAGCATCGACGGCGAAGGCCTCGCGCCCGCGCTGCTCACCATCACCTCGCAGCTGTCGCCGGACGAGGCCCGGATCCTGCGTCACCTCGACAGCGCCGACCGCACGCCCATCGTCGACGTCGAGGCCGGGACCCGCACCGCGCGGGGCGGCCCGGTCGTGGCCGAGCACCTGTCGATGGTGGTGGAGCGCGCCGGCGGCGACGCACCCGGTCGTGGGCCGCAGTACGTCGCCAACCTCGTGCGCCTCGGGCTCTGCTCGGTCGAGGACGACGAGGTCAGCGGCCACCCGGACCACGCTCTGATCGAGGCCAGCGAGCCGTTCCTCGAGGCCGTGTCCCGCATCCGCGCGGACCGCGGGCGCCCGCGCGTGCGTCGTCGTTCCCTGCGGCTGTCGCCGCTCGGACGGCAGCTGGTGCGCATCGCGCTGCACGACGACGCCATCCTCACCACCGCCACGCTCGACGGTCCTCCGCCGCCGCCTCCCGCTGCGCTGCGAGCGCCGCAGCTGACGTCAGGGCCACGGTGAGCGACCTCCCGGACCTCCCGCTGGACGGCCGGTTCCCGATGCTGCGTCCGCTCGCGGACGCGCGTCGGCACGTGCCCGACGGCCCCCCCGTCGGCGGCCCGCCGGGGGCTGTGCTGGAGCACCTGCGCGGCGCCGCGGTGGAGCTCGCCGGCCAGATCCGCGCCTCCGGCCGGCCGGCCGGCGTGACCACGCGTGACCTCGTCAGCCAGCCGCACCCGACCGCGTACGGCCTGTTCCGGGCTGCGCGGTCAGCCGCGCCCTGGCTGTGGCTGACGGACCGCATGGTGGTCGTGACCTGGAGGGAGCCCTCGGGCCGTGAGCGCACCCTCCTGTGGGGGCCCTCCGACCACGAGCTCGCCACGGGCGCGTCGGCGATGCTCCGGCTCCGTGACCGGCTGCCGGTCCCGGCTCGGCTCGTGACGACGGTGCACGGCACCGCCTCCGGCCAGCTGCGCTCGCTGGGGATCGACCCAGCGGACGTCGACTACATCACCTTCGACCACCTCCACACGCAGGACCTACGCCGGGTGCTCGGGACGCGCGGCCCCGCCCCCGACCTCGGCGCCGAGGAGGCCCTGGACGGCTGGTTCCCGAACGCGACGCTGCTCGTGCAGCGCGCCGAGTGGGAGACGCTGCGGCACCCGCACCCGCTGCAGTCCCGCTGGTACCAGACCACCACCTTCAACGAGCTGGACCCCGCGCGGGTCGCGGTGCTCGACGGCGACCACCTGCTCGGTCCGGGCGTCGCGCTGGTCAGCACGCCCGGCCACACCATGGGCAACCAGTCCCTCGTGCTGCACACCGCCGACGGCGTGCACGTGGTGTCCGGCAACGGCATCCTCCCGGAGTGCTGGGCCCCCGGTGCATCACGGCTGCCCGGGCTGCGCCGCTACACGCTCGAGACCGGCCTCGAGGTGATCCCCCGCGCCAGCACGCTGGAGTTCGCGTCATGGCAGTACGCGTCGATGGTTGCCGAGGCCGCGCTGGCCGATCGGACGCCGGACGGGCGCTTCCCGCTCGTGCTGCCGACGGGCGAGCTCCAACCGCACCGGCTGGCGCCCGGTCTGCGCCCAACGTTCCGGATGCGCGGCATCGAGCACGGTCGTGTGCTCCCATCGCACGCGAGCGTCCTGTGAGGCAGCGTCGGACGACCTTCTGTCCGACACTGCACCCGCGTGCACAGCGCGCGCCGACCGTAACCATCAGCACGACCACTCGTTGAGTCGTGTGAACCAGGGAGACTCCGTGCGCATGCGCCGAGGCATCACCGCGACCGCCGTGCTGGCGGTCGTGCTGTCGGCGTGCGCCCAGAGCAGCGGGCTGCCCGAGTCGCCGTCCTCCGCCGCAACCGAGACCTTCGTCGCCGGAGCCAGCACCGCACCCGTCGGCATCGCGACCGAGGCCGCTGCCGCTCCCGTGGCCCCCGCGGCCCCCGCCGCGCCGGCCGCCCCACCTGCGCCGCTGGCTGCGACCGTGACCGTCGTCGAGCCCGATCTGCTCGTCGAGACCGGCGCGACCGTCAGCAGCGTCGCGATCGACCAGGTGCGCGCCATGCCCGGCATGGAGCTCGCCTCGCCAGTCGCGAAGCAGGCCGTGCAGGCCACCGGGCCCGACGGATCGCTCGACGCCGACGTGCTGGTGGTCGACCCGGTCGACTTCCGCCCGCTGACCCCTGAGGTCACCGCGCAGGCGGTCGGCGTGTGGGAGCGCCTCGCCGACGGCGACGTGGTCGTGCGCCACGACATCGCCGCGAAGCTCGGGCTCGTGCTGGGCGGCGACATCCTGCTCGCCACCGACATCGGTGCCGTCAGCGTGCGCGTCGGCGCGTTCGCCGCGAACGGCACCCCGCCCGTCTCCGCGATCATGGTCCCGTGGTCCCTCGCGGCCGAGCTCGGCGTGACCGAGCCGACCGGCTTCGTGCTCGCGGTCGAGGACGCGGAGGTCGACGAGGTCGAGAGCGCGCTGGGCGCCGTGCTCGGTGGCTCTCCCGCCGTCACCCGCCGGCGCCCGCCGGAGCAGATGCGCGCCACCGTGGCCAGCGGCGGCAACAGCCTCAAGCCGTTCACCTACACCGAGAACGGCGACGGCACGATCACCATCGACCCCCGCTGGGTCGCCG
>JBFGFG010000050.1:0-11175 GCA_041579655.1 Nitriliruptoraceae bacterium | reverse complement strand
CCGAGAACTCGTGCGGGTAGTTGTCGACCCGGATGCGCGCTTCGGGTATCCCCACCAGGTCCAGCAGCTCGATGGCGCGCAGCCGCGCCGCCTGCTTGGACACGGTCTTGTTGTGGACCCGGATCGCCTCGACCAGCTGCATCCCCACGGTGTAGACCGGGTTGAGCGCCGTCATGGGGTCCTGGAAGATCATCGCGATGTCGCCGCCCTGCAGCTTGCGCATCTCGGCGTCCGAGAGCGTCAGCAGGTCCTGACCGTCGAAGCGGATCGAGCCGCTGATCTGCGCGGACTTCGGCAGCAGCCGCATGATCGCCATCGCCGTCACGGACTTGCCGGACCCGGACTCGCCCACGATGCCGAGCGCCTCGCCCGGCATCACGTCGAACGACACGCCGTTGACCGCCTCGACGAGACCGTCGTCGGTCTGGAACGCGACGCTGAGGTCCTGGACGGAAAGGAGGGGCTCTGTCGGCATGTCAGCCTCTTCCGGTGGTGGGGTCGAGCGCGTCGCGCAGGGCGTCGCCGAGGAAGTTGATGCACAGGGAGATCAGCACGACGAACGTGCCGGGCAGCAGCACCTCGTACGGACGCGTCAGCAGCTGGCCGCGCGCCTCGTTGACGAGGTTGCCGAGCGTCGGGGTCGGCGGTCGCACGCCGAGGCCGAGGAAGCCCAGCGTGGACTCGAGGATGATCGCGCCACCGACCAGCAGCGTGGCCGAGACCACGATCGGACCGATGGTGTTGGGCAGGATGTGCCGGAACATGATGCGGGCGGGACCGGCACCAGCGGCGCGGGCCGCGAGCACGAACTCCTGGTTCTTGTACTGGAGGAACAGGCCACGCACGACGCGGGCGATCTGGGGCCACAGCAGCAGCGCCAGCAGGATCGAGGTGCCCGTGACGCTGCGCATGTAGCGCGACACCACGATCAGCACGACCAGCGCCGGCACGATCAGGAACAGGTTGGTGATCTGCGACAGCAGCGCGTCGACCCAGCCGCCGAGGTAGCCCGAGAGCGCCCCGATGATCGTGCCGATCAGGGTTGTCAGCACCGAGACGACGACGGCGATCAGCAGGCTGAACCGGCCGCCGTACAGGGTGCGCGTCATCAGGTCCCGACCGATGGCGTCGGTGCCGAACGGGTGGGCCCATGAAGGCGGCAGGATGCGGTCGAGCGGGAACGGCTGGGTGATGTCGTACGGCGACAGCATCGGCCCGATGATGAACGACAGCGAGATCAGCACGAGCAGCCCGGCAGCGAACAGCGCGAGCTTGTGCTTGCGCAGCCGGGCCCAGGCCTGCTGACCGAAGGTGCGACCGTCGAGGCGCATGCCCTCGCGCTCGGCGAGGGCCCGGAGGGCCTCCTCGTCGAGGGGTGCAGCTGACTGGAGCAGGTCACTCATAGCGGATCCTCGGGTCGAGCAGGCCGTAGAGCAGGTCGGCGATCAGGTTGAACACGACGACCAGCGTCGCGATGAGCAGCACGATGCCCATCGTCAGGTTCAGGTCGGAGCGACCGATGCCGTCCAGCAGCAGGCGGCCGAGGCCGGGCCAGCTGAACACGGACTCGGTGATGACAGACCCACCGAGCAGCGCCGCGAAGTCGATGGCCCAGATCGTCACGAGCGGGATCATCGCGTTGCGCAGCGCGTGCTTGAAGATGACGGTCCGACGCGGCAGGCCCTTGGCCCGGGCGGTGCGGATGTAGTCGGAGTTGATGACCTCGAGCATCGCGGCGCGCTGGAAGCGCGACTCCCCCGCCGTGATCACCAGGATCAGCGTCAGGATCGGCAGCGTGTGCGACTTCAGCACCTCGACGATCGACCCTGTCTGCATCTGGGCCACGTAGAACAGCTTGATGCCGAACCATCGTTGGAAGTACACCACCAGCACGGACTGCAGCAGCAGACCGAACACGAACGTCGGCATCGAGATCCCGAGGAACGAGATGCCGGTCACGACGTAGTCGCTGGTCTTGTACTGGTTCACCGCGGAGTACACACCGAGCCCGACCGCCAGCAGGGCGATGATCAGGAACGCCGGGATCGCCAGCCTGGCCGTGTTGATCGCGCGCTCGGACACCAGGTCGAACACCGGCGTACCGGTGTACGCAGCGGACTCGCCCATGTCGCCCTGGACGGCGCTGGTGATCCAGTTCACGTAACGGACCGGCACCGGCTTGTCGAGGTCGTACTGGTCGATGATCCGGTCGTACGCAGCCTGGTCAGCGTTGACGTTGAGCCGCAGCGGACCCAGCGGATCCGCCACCTGCGACGTGAGCGCGAACACGATGAACGTGCCGATGATCAGCAACGGGATCGTTGCGAGCACACGACGAAGCGTGTAGGCGAGCATCTCGGACCTTCCCCGGGGACGAGCGGGCGCCAGCGTGCCGGCGACCCGTTCCGACGGAGACTAGCCAGCGAGGACCGGCTCGCTCAGAACCACGACGTCAGAGTCCGCGCGAGCCACGCGCGCGGCCGCTGCCCCTGCGCACGCCGACGCTGACGGCGCAGAAACGGCGGAGGGCCCACCGCGTGTGCGGTGAGCCCTCCGTCGATGCGTGTGTTGTCAGGCAGCCGGCGAGTAGTCGACCACGTTCACGAGCGGACCGGCGGAGTTGGCGTCCGGGGACACCGCGCCCTGCACGAGCCGCGTGTTGCTGAACGCGTAGAAGCTGGGCTTCTGCGTCAGCGGCAGCATGAACAGGCCGTCACCGTCGGGTCCGAGCGTCGTCACGTAGGTGTCGAGCTCGTTGTAGCAAGCCGCACGTGCCGTGTCGTCGACGGTCCCGTCGCACTCGACGGACTTCTGGTCGAAGTTCTCGTTGCAGTAGCCGTACGGGTTGTTACCCGAGCCACAGCGGTACGAGGCGGACTGGCCACCCGGCCACGGGCCACCGACCCATGCGAACTGGGTGATGTCCCAGACGCCACAGTCGGAGGTGACAGCCTCGTCACCCTCGCCGGTGGTCTCACCGTCGGGGGTGCCCTTCGAGCACTCGAGCGCCGCGGCCGAGAACGGGCGCTCACCGAAGTACGCGCCACCCTCGACGTTGTCGATCTCGATCTTGATGCCAGCCTCAGCGAACTTCGCCTGCAGCAGCTGCTGCTGGAGCTCACGGAGCTGGTTGCCACCGGTGGTGCCGACACGCAGGACGAGGTCGCCCCGGTCTGCGTGCGTCATGACACCGTCAGCGTTGAGGGAGTAACCCGCGGACTCGAGGTTCGCGATCGCGCCCTCGATGTCACCGGCGCCGTAGCCGGCGTCGCCTGCGTGGTTCTCGTAGGTGGACTGGTTCGAGAGCCAGTAGGTGTTGCCCAGGCCCTCGGCCGGAAGGGCGTCACCGAACAGCGGGGTGTAGAGACCCTGCATGACCTCGGACTTGTCCATCGCGAGCGCCAGCGCCTCACGGACCAGCGGGTCCGACAGGTGGGCGTTCTTGACGTTCAGACCCCAGTGCTCGTACACCGGGCCCGGCGAGGTCGCGACGGTGAACGACTCGTCCTCGGCGATGCCCTGCTCGAACTGGAGCTGCGGCTGGGTGAAGACCATGTCAGCGTCGCCGGCCTGCAGCGCGTTGATCTGCGCGTCGGTGTCGGCAACGAAGTTGATCTGCACACCGGTCACGCACGCGACGCCGTCGTTCTTGACGTCGGGCGAGACGGAGCCGTGGTAGGTGTCGTTGGTGACCAGGTTGAGCGAGGTGCCCTTGGCCCACGTGCCGAACGTCATCGGACCGGAGGACGGAAGCGTCTCACCGTTGGCCTCGAAGGTCGGGAACGCCGCGTTCGCAGCAGCCGCGTCAGCGACGACGTGCGTCGGGAAGATCTCGGAGAACATCGCCTTGTAACCGGCGTAGAACTCGGAGGTCGTGAACGAGAACTCGGTGTCGGACGACGCTGCGATCTCGGTGATGAGGTCGTAACCGGTGCGGTCACCGATGAGGTAGATGCCGCCCTCGCCGGTCTCGGCGTCGACGCCCTCCATGATGATGTTGTAGGTGTCGACGACCTGCTGCGCGGTGAGCGCGGTGCCGTCGGACCAGACAAGACCGTCACGCAGCGTGCCGTTGAAGGTCACGGTGTCGTCATCGTTCTCGACGACCTCGATCTCCTCAGCCAGCAGCTCGGGGAAGAACTCGGTCGACGCGGTGATGCCGTGGAGGCCGTCCCACATCGACTGGCGGATCCACGAGGTGATCGACAGGTTGTTGTTGGGGTCGTCGAGGTGCATGTCCGGGGGCTCCTGCTCATGCGCCCAGACGAGGTCGGTGGTGCCGCAGGACGCTTCGCCCGCCGCAGCCTCCTCGGTCATGCCCTCGGACTCCGAACCCTCGTTGGTGTCACCCGGGTCCTCGTCGGTGCTACAGGCGGTTGCGAGCATCGCAACGGCTGCAAGTGCAGCCAGCATGCGTACGCCGAACTTCTTCTGCATTGCCACTGTCGGTTCCTTTCGTCCAGTGGAGTGGGCTGGCGGTATCCCCCGACCAGCGCCACGTGCGGAACCTACTACCGCACTCGGACGATGCGAGGACCCTGTGCCGCCCGCGCGGTCGCCGCGCGGTCGCAGCCCCCTCGGTCGGTCCTCTCAGCGGCGCCATCCGACGATCAGCGCGAAGTCGTCGCTGGCGAGGCTGGCCCCGCCGACGAGCGCGCCGTCGATGTCCGGCTGTCCAAGCAGCTCACGGACGTTGCCCGGCTTGACCGAGCCGCCGTACTGGATGCGCACGGCCTCGGCGGTCTCCTGGTCGTACAGCTCGGCAAGCACGCTGCGCACGTGCTTGCACATGTCCTGTGCGTCCTGCGCGGTCGCCGTCTCGCCGGTGCCGATCGCCCACACCGGCTCGTACGCGACCACGAGCGCCTCCGGGTCGTCGATGCCGATCCCCTCGAGGCTGCCGGTCAGCTGGCTGGTCACCACGGCCTCGGCCTCGCCCGCCTGGCGCTGCTCGAGCGTCTCGCCGACGCAGACGATCGGACGCATCTCGTGCTTCTGGATCGCTGCGACCTTCGCCCGCACGACCTCGTCGGTCTCGCCGAACAGCGCGCGACGTTCCGAGTGGCCGGCGAGCACGTACGCGACCTTCAGGCGAGCCAACATCGACGGCGAGACCTCGCCGGTGAACGCCCCGCTGTCCTCGGTGTGGCAGGTCTGGGCACCGAGCTGGATCTCGAGCCGGTCCGCCTCGAGCACCGTCTGGACCGAGCGCAGGCTGATGAAGGGCGGGCAGACCACGACGTCCTGACCGTCGAAGTCCTGCTCCTGCAGGACGTAGCCCAGCTTCTGCACGAGCTGGACCGCCTCGAGGTGGTCCTTGTGCATCTTCCAGTTGCCAGTAACGATCGGTCGACGGTCGGTCATGGCGCAGCCTCGGTGTGTTGGGGATGTGGTCGGGTGGGCGCGGAGCCTACGCGTTGCCCCTCGATGACCCCGTGACGCACGGAAGGCCCGCCCCGGTGGGGCGGACCTGTCCGTGTCGCGCGGAAGCTCAGCGGTCCTGCGCGGCCTTCTCGGCGCCGGCGTGGCCGGCTGCCTCGTGCGCCTTCTCGTTGGCCTTCTCCTGGAGCTCCTGCGACTCCTCGGCCTTCTGCGCCTTCTTCTGCTGCTGCTCGCCCTCGTTCTCGAGGGACTCGTTGCCTGTGGCCTTGCCCGCCATCTCCTTGACGGTGCCCTTCAGGTTCTCGGACTCGGTGCTCATGGTCGTTCCTTCGTGTCGGGAGGTGCGCCGGTCGCGGGATGCGACCTCTCGGCGCTGTGTAGGAGCCATGCCCGTGCCCCACGCGTCCGATACGTCCGGATGGTCAGGACGTCGTGACCGCCGCCCAGTCCGCGTGCAGCCGGGCGTACGGCCCGTCCTGCGTCAGCAGCGCGGTGTGTGACCCGTGCTGCACCAGGCGACCCTCGGCGAACACGAGCACCGTGTCCGCGGCCTCGGCCGTTGCCAGCCGGTGCGCCACCGTCACCACGGTGCGCTCGCTGCCGAGCAGGTCGATCGCGTGGCGCAGCCGCACCTCGAGGTCGGGGTCCACGGCCGAGGTGGCCTCGTCGAGCAGCAGCAGGTCGGGCGTGGCGAGCGCGGCCCGAGCCAGCGCGACCAGCTGCCGCTCCCCCGCCGAGAGCCGCCCGCCGCGCTCGCCCACCTGGGTGTCGAGCCCGTCCGCGAGCCCGGCGACCCAGCCCTCGAGGTCAAGGTCGCGCACGACCTGCCGCAGCTGCTCGTCGGTCGCGTCGGGACGCCCGTACCGGAGGTTCTCCGCGACGCTGGTGTCGAACAGGAACACCTCCTGCGGCACGAACGCGACGCGTCCGCGCAGGGTGGCGTCCGCGACCTGCTCCAGCGGTACGCCACCGAGCTCGACCGTCCCGTCGGGGGTGGGCAGCAGCCGGGCCAGCAGCTTCACGAACGTCGTCTTGCCCGAGCCCGTCTCGCCCACGACCGCGACGTGGCTCCGCGGCGCGATGGTGACCGTGACCTCGTCGAGCACCGGTGCCTCCGGCGAGTACGCGAACGACAGCCCGCGCACCTCGACACCGAGCGGTCCGTCCTGCGGCAGCGCCGTGGCGTCCTCGCCGATCTCGGGCGCGACGTCCAGCAGCGCGAGCACGCGACGCAGCCCCGCCATCGCCGACTGCGCCTCGTTGAGGGTCTCGACCATCGTCTGGACCGGGTCGAGCAGCAGGGTGACGAGGAACAGCACCGCCACGAGCTCGCCCACGGTGGTGGCCTCGGGCCCGAGCAGCACGCCGGTGACCAGCGCCGCGATCGTGAGGCCAGCGGCGAACAGCTCGGCCGAGCTGAACAGCACGGCCCCGAGCGCGCTCACGCGCACCTCAGCGACCCGCTGCGCCTCGACCGTGGTCTCGACCCGCCGCTGGGCCCGCGCCTCGGCGCCGTGCACGCGCAGCGTGGGCAGGCCGGCCACGACCTCCCCGACCGCGCCGAGGCTCGCCGACACACGCGCGCGGACGCGGTCGTGCGCCCGCTCGAGCACGCGCTGCGACTGCGTGAGCACGAACGCGTAGCCCAGCAGCAGCGGCACCAGCGCGACGGCGACCTGCCAGCGCACCACGGCGACGGCCGTGATCGCGGCGGTCACCCGCACCAGCCCGACGAGGAAGCCGATGCCGCCCCAGCCCATGAACGAGGTGATGACGTCCACGTCGCCGGTGACCCGCGAGACCAGCGCCCCGCGTCGCTCGGCCTGCAGCTGCAGCAACGCCAACCGGTGCAGACGGTCCAACGCCCGCACCCGCAGCACACCGGTGCCCTGCGCCGTGGCCACCAGCATCCGCTCGACGGCGCGGCGGTTCGCGGCCGCCCCGGCGAGCCCGACCACGCCGGCCAGCGCGCCGAGCCGCAGCACGGCAGCCACGTCGATCGCGCCAACCGACCCGGCCCCGACCAGATGCCGGTCGATGACCTGCTGCACCACCAACGGACCGCTGAGCAGCGCCGCGCTGCCCAGCACGGCCAGCAGCGCGGTCACCCACGCGCCGGCTGCGAACGGCGGCGCCGCGGCCACGGCACGACGCAGCGTGCGCAGCACCGGCGAGGACGGCGGCTCGGCGAACGGGTCGCTCGGTGTCTGCGTCATCGCTGGCCCCCCGTGCCGCGGGCGGCGCGCTCGCGCTCGTACGCCTGCAGCAGCCGCGCGTACGCGGGCTCGGTGCGCAGCAGCTCGGCGTGCGTCCCCGTGGCCTGCACGGTGCCCGCGCCCAGCAGCACGATCTGGTCGCACAGCGCGACCGACGCCGGCCGGGTGGCCACCAGCAGCACGGTCGACGGCGCGTCCGCGTCACGCAGCCTCCGCAGGATGGACGCCTCGACGGAGGGGTCCAGCGCCGAGGTCGCGTCATCGAGCAGCAGCAGTCGCGGGCGGCGCACCAGCGCGCGTGCGAGCGCCACGCGCTGCCGCTGGCCACCGGAGAGCGAGGTCCCCCGCTCCCCCAGCAGATGGTCGAGCCCGTCCGGCAGCGCACGCACGAAGCCGTCCGCCTCCGCGATCGCGAGCGCCGCCCACACCTCGTCGTCGGTGGCCTCGTGGCCCAGCAGCACGTTGCCGCGCACGGTGTCGTCGAACACGAACGCGTCCTGGCCGACCAGCGCCACCTGTGAGGTCCGCGCGTCGTCCTGCATCCCGCGCAGGTCGCGGCCGTCGATGCGGATGTCGCCCTCGCCCGGGTCCCACAGCCGCGCGAGCAGCGAGATCAGCGTCGACTTGCCGGAGCCGGTCGCGCCCACGAGCCCGACGGTCGTCCCGGGATGCAGCTGCAGGTCGAGCCCGTGGAGCACCGCCGGCTCGTCCTGCACGTAGGCGAACCCGACGCCGCTCGCCGCCACGGCCGCCGGATCCGTGCCACCGGTCTCATCGACGCCGCTCGGCATCCGGTCATCAGCGTCCAGCACGGCCGCCAGCCGTCGCCAGCCGGTCAGCGAGTGGGCCGTGTCCCACACCAGGAAGCCGATGATCGCCAGCGGGATGGTCAGCAGCGACAGCAGGTAGCTGGCAGTCACGAGGTCGCCGACGCTCAGCGCACCGGCCGAGACGCGCAGCGCCCCCACGACGATCACCGGGACGATGATGAGGCTCGGCAGCACCTCCATGGTCGCGCGGAACCACGACCAGCGCTTCCCGACCAGCACCTCGGCGTCGCGGGACCGGGCGACGACGGCGGCGAACCGTCGCACCTCGTGGTCCCGGGCCCCGAGCGCGGCCACGGTCTGGGCGCCGTCGATCGACTCGTGCGCGACCCGCGACACCACGGACTTGCGGTGCTGCTCGAGGTCGAACGCCGAGAACGTCGCCCAGGCCGCCACCAGCTCACCGGTGACCGCGAGCAGCAGGATCGCCACGACCGTGACCCCGAGCAGCACGTCGAGGCTGAGCACCAGCGCCATCGACCCGGTCGTCAGCAGCACCGCCCCGACCGCGAACGGCAGCGGCCCGAGCACCTGGGTCGCGAGCTTCACGTGCGCGTCGTTCACCGCCAGCAGGTCACCGACGCGCTGCGTCGCGTACCACCGCAGCGACAGCCCGAGCTGGTGCTCGACGAGCCGCCTGCGGATGTCCGCCAGCACGGTGACCTGGGCCCAGCTCGCCGACGTCCGGCGCACGGTGATGCCCACGGCCCGCCACACCCCCACGCCGAGCACGGCCAGCACAGCGTCCGTCAACCGGGGTCCGCGCGGCTCACCCTGGCCGAGCACCGGGATCAGCAGGTCGTCGGTCAGCCCGCCGATCACCAAGGACGTGACCAGCACCCCGGCCACGAACGCGATGGAACCGACGATCGCGATCGCCACGGCGAGCGGCCGCAGCCGGATCAGCCGGGCGAGGTGTCGTACGCCGTCCCGCGCCACGTCGCCGGGCGCGATGTTGTCGAGGTGTCCGCGCTCGGCGTCGTCGGCGACCGCCCGCTGGACGGGCGGCAGCGACGTCGGGACGTCGTGGACGGCGGACATGGAGGACCCGACGGAGAGGCGGACGTGGAGCGGACCGAGTCAATCAGCCCGCACCAGCACCTCCTCCGGGTCCACGTCAGGTCCACATCCCGGGACGCGTCAGCCTGCGGAGGACCGCAGCGCGGCGACGCCGGGCAGCTCCTTGCCCTCCAGCAGCTCCAGCGAGGCGCCGCCGCCGGTGGAGACGTGGCTCACCTGGTCGTCGAGGCCGAAGGAACGGATCGCCGCGGCGCTGTCCCCGCCGCCGACGACGGTGAACGCCTCGGTGTCGGCCATCGCCTTCGCCACGGCGCGCGTGCCGCCGGCGAACGCCTCCCACTCGAACACGCCCATCGGCCCGTTCCAGAACACGGCGCCGGCCGCACGCACGGCACCTGCGTAGGTGGCTGCGGTGTCGGGACCGACGTCGAGCCCCATCTGGCCCTGGGGCATCGCGTCAGCGCGGACCACCGTCGGCGAGGCGTCGGCAGCGAACTCGGCCGCGACGATGACGTCGGTCGGGATCAGCACCTTCACGCCGTTGGCCTCGGCCTGGGCGACGAGGGTCCGGACGGTGTCGACCTGGTCCTCCTCGACACGCGAGCTGCCGATGCCGTGGCCTGCTGCCGCGAGGAACGTGAAGCACATCGCGCCGCCGACGCAGATGGTGTCGACCCGGTCGATCAGGTTCTCGAGCACGGTCAGCTTGTCGCTGACCTTGGAACCGCCGAGGATCGCCACGTACGGGTGGGCAGGGTCGTCGAGCAGACCCCCGAGCACCTCGAGCTCGCGTGCGAGCAGGTCGCCGGCGGCGCCGGGCCGCCGCGCGGGGACGCCGCTGATCGAGGCGTGCGCGCGGTGGGCCGCGCCGAACGCGTCGTCCACGTACAGGTCGCAGAGGTCGGCGAGCGCGTCCGCGAACGCGTCGTCGTTCTTCTTCTCGCCGGCGTCGAAGCGCAGGTTCTCCAGCAGCACGACCTCGCCGTCGCCGAGGGCTGCGACCTTCGCTTGCGCGTCCGGTCCGGTCACGTCGGCCGCGAGCTCGACGGGCCGGCCGAGCAGCTCGGAGAGCCGGGCGGCGACGGGCGCCATCGAGAACTGGGTGTCGTCGGGGCCCGTGGGGCGACCGAGGTGCGAGCACAGCACGACGCGTGCGCCGCGCTCGAGCAGCGAGGTGAGCGTCGGGAGCGCTGCCTCGAGCCGCAGGTCGTCGCTGACCTTGCCGTCCGCGAGCGGCGCGTTGAGGTCCGCGCGCAGCAGCACGCGCTTGCCGGCGACGTCGAGGTCGGTGTGGCGACGAACGCCGTCGAGGAGGGAGGTCATGGCAGGGCTCCGAGCACGCATGCAGACGAGCGCGCACCACCACCGGCACGCGTCCGGCGAACGCTACCGACATGCCCGCCGAGACCACACGTGCCGCACGTCCACAGCACCGCGAGGTTCCCCGGCTCGTGGTCCTCCCCGGCCCAACGCACGTCTGACCCGCCGTCGGTGGAGAACGGCAGGTCAGACGTGATGGATACCGGAGCCGGCGCGGCTCAGCGGTTCGGTTCGTGACGGTGGTTCTGGTTGAGCAGCAGGTCAAGGTCGGGTGGGCGATCATCCGGCGGATGAACGTCGTTGGGACTGCGCAGGTCCGGGGGCGGATGCGTCGGTGGCGGCGGGATCGGTGGCGCGAGCCAGTCCGGCAACGGACCCGGCCAGGTGCGCCAGTCCCACGGCGGCGCGGT